>JAISVU010000236.1 GCA_031271375.1 Clostridiales bacterium
TTTTTGGCATGTTTTCTCATTACGTTCCTCCTAGAAAATTAACACTTATTGTTTATCTATACCTGCTTTTTGTTCGGCTACTTCTTTTTCAACCGCGGCAATCATATCTTTATTGCACATTACGCGCACGGCTCGGACTATTTCCTCTTTGTCTTCAGCCTTCATTGCCTGATATAATATAGTGCGCAGCAAAGCGTCGATCTTCTGGCTCATTTCTTTGTCTCTTTTCTCGTTTTGCTCTGCGCCGCCTTTTTCTCAACATACGCTACGGTCTCCTCGCTGCACATCACTTCAACGGCTTCACGAGCGTCCTCTATATCATCCGTCATTTTTAACTGATACAGTATTGTACGAAGCAAGGTTTCTGTCTCCAGGCTCATTCCCAATATCTCCTCAAGCGTAGCGACGCAGAACAGTATACCATAGTCTGCCAAAAAATACAATAACTACAATGACTATTCGACGGAATCGTCCTCAAAATCCAAATAACCCACAAAGGGCAGGTTACGGTAACGCTGGGCGAAATCCAGCCCGAAACCCACAACAAACTTGTCCGGTATTATGAAGCCTGTGTAATCCGGGCTAATGTGAGGCAAAACCCGCGAACCCGGCTTGTCCAGCAGTGTGCACAGCTTAACCGTCCGGGGCTTTTTTGCTTCAATATGACGCTTGAGAAAATCGATCGAACGCCCGGTGTCCGCGATATCCTCTATGATCAGCACATCCTTGTCCTCGATGGAATCCTGCAAATCCAGCACCAAAGTCATCTGCGCGCTGGACTTCATCCCTTTACCGTAACTGGAAACGTCAACAAAGTCAACCCTTGTATCCACAGTCAGCCCGCGCATAAGATCCGCCGCGAATATAAACGCCCCCTTGAGCACACATACAAGAAACAACTCCCTGCCGGCATAATCGGCCGAAATTTCTCGGGCCATCTCTTCTATCCTCTTTTCAATGGCTTCCTTTGATATCAAGGTTACGACCTTTTCGCCCATTTGTCCAGCCCCCCGGGTTGTTGATCCGTAATAATTATCTCGGCGCCGTCTAACTCATCCGATTTGACAATAAACCCATACGCCGACATGATCGCCGTTATTTCACTGCCAAAAGCCATATAAAACAAAGCGTTGCGTTCTTCCGCCCCGATGCCCAAGCTCCGCAGCGTATATTTCATGTCCCTGCGCCTGCCTCCCAGCATCATCCAATCCCCGGGAAGCCTTGTGCGTATAATAGGATTGCCCTTTATCATATCACATTTCGCGGACATAGTACACTGCTTTTTAAAATCTTTTTCTTTGATTTCTAGTTTTGTGTCGAGTTTTGACTTAAAATCAAGGCGCACGCTGCGTTCGGGTATCATTAGCGGCGTCATTAAATCTGTTTGATATGCAAAATCGGCATAATCCCGCGCTTTCTCCGTTGAAAAATACAGGCAGCCATATGTTTTACGTGCCGTTACTCCGCCGGGGAGCGGAAGGGCTTTGCCCGGAGGCCCCAATATCAACGCGAGCAGCGAATCCACGTGGCTTTTTCCGAAGTCGCGCATACGCCGCGCCGCACACCCATAAGCCTTTCTCAAGACACGCCTTGCCAGCACCGCATCCAGCGCGGCAAGCCGCGCCGTATCCAGCCCCCCGTCCTCCGATACACAGTTTTCATAGGCTCCGTCCGCCAGCTTATCAAGGAACTCATCCTCGCTGTCCAATAAACCCGCTGCCTCTGTCACGGTGTATGCGGCTCTTGGGTTAAGACGGTTTTCCACCAAAGGGAGCAATGTCCGCCGCACCCAGTTCCGTGTATATCCCTCATCGGCGTTGGTCGAATCCTCGCAATACTCTAGGCCAAACTTGTCGCAGTATTCAAGGATTTCATCGCGGCCGGCCAGCAGCAGCGGCCTGATGATATTGCCGCGTTTAACAGGTATGCCCGCGAGGCCTTTGACGCCGGTCCCCCTGAAGAAACGCATAATAACGGTCTCGGCGTTGTCGTCACGGTTATGGGCGACGGCGATAACGTCCGCGTTCCGCTCCGCCCGGGCCTCTTCAAAGGCCCTGTAACGGAAGTCGCGCCCCGTTTCCTCAACGCTCCGCTTACGCTCCTTTGCCAGGGCTTTTATGTCCGCTTTATAAACGGTCAGTTCGCAGCCCTTTCCCAGGCTTCTTGACACCCTTTCGCATAAATCCTTGCAGAACGCCTCGTCGCGGTCAGCCTCTGAGCCGCGCAGCCCGTGGTTTACATGAACAGGATACAGAGTAAGCCCCAGGCCGGAACAGGCGAGCAAATGAAAAAGCGCGGCCGAATCCGGCCCGCCGCTTAACCCAAGAACCACGCTTTGACCGCGTTTAAGCAGGCCGTGGGTCTCCACGGCCTTATCAAAACTGCGTCCTAAACGTGTAACCCGGAACCGCATTGATTCACCTTTTATTATTTTACTTAACAATCGGATACAGGCGTTTAATAAGCCAGGCCGACAGCAGCATCTTGCCTATGTCGCCGGGCAGGTACGGCAGCACAAACGCCGGAAGCGCCTGGGCAAACCCCATCTCCAGCACGCGCGTTATCCATAAAAGACCCGGAATATATACCGCGAACCAGCCGCAGATAAGGGCCAGGGCGATAGCCTTATACGATCGCCCGGCCTTCTTTATAACCAGCCCGACGGCCCCGGCTCCCAAAATGTAGCCTATAATGTAGCCGCCCGT
>JAISVU010000360.1 GCA_031271375.1 Clostridiales bacterium
TTCCTTGTCACTGCGGCTAAGGCGTAAAATATCCGTCAGCTCTTCTTCGCGGTAATTGCCGCAGCGGTCCAGGAAGCTCGCGATGTCCTCGGTGCAGTACCACAGAGACAGCGTGTTCTGGTGCCCTGAACATTCCCATAAGAAAAACGACGCCATTTTTGTGTTTTCCATCATGTTTTTCGTCAGCGCGTTGTCCTGCTCGCTCATATACGATCCCCTCTTTCTAAAAACCTCAGCCTCTGAGCCTGCCCAGCCGGGTGTTCGCGTCCCTAAACTGGCTTGAGTCCGGATATACCGTCACGACCGTGTTGTAATAGTTAATCGCGCTCTCTGTTTTACCCGCCTGCTCCGCGATACGCCCCATGTAATAATATATCAGATGCGCGTTGGGCGAGTCCCCCTGCATAAATCGCATCGCCAGCGTAAAGTTCCAGTTTGCTTCGTCATAGAGGCCCTTGTCGAAGGAACCCTTGGCGATGCTATAATACCCGGCCTCAATCTGCGCGGAGGAATCATGCAGAAGTTTTGCGTGGTCCGCAATTTGCTCCGGCGTGAAGCCGTCGTCGGGCGGGTTATCAAAGGCCTGGGAAAACGCGTTCATGTAATCGCCCGCGTTGTAATAATCCCAGCCTATCGCGATGGCGTCAATCTTGCCCCGCAGGCTGATTTGGGCGCTCAGCTCGGCGATTTGGTTTTGCAGCCCCGCCACCGTTGCGTCATGGTCTTTATATTGATTATCCTTCTCCTCCAGGGCCAGCCTGCTGGCTTCCTGTGTCGTCACGATATCCTCTTTGAGCCGGCTGTTTTCGGCGATCAGTTTCTGGTCCCTGTCCGGCAGAACAAGGAAGAAAAACACCGCGACGACGATAGCGCAGCCGATCAGGAAGCATATAACCTCGGAGAGATGCAAGTCGTTCACAATGTTGCGGGCGTTGGATGGCTTGGAATAACCCCGCACGTCCATAAGCTGAGGTTTTCCGGTCCCGCGCAGTCTTCCCGCCTGTTGATTGGCCCCCGTCACTTCCGCGTAATACGAAAGGGCTATTTGGTTAAACGGGTCAATTTGAAGGGCCTTTTTGATGTATGGCTCCGCGTTTTGAGGCTTATTCACGGTCATATATCCCAGGGAAAGAAGGTTAAGACCGTCCACAAAGCTGGGATTTAGCTCGACGCATTTTTTTAGGCGGATAATAGACATATCGCCGTTGCCGCTCTTGAAAAAATCCAGGGCTGAATTATAAAGGGTTATTGAATGGTTTATCTTGTCCGTAAACCGCTGATTTACCCGTATTTCGTTAATATAGGCATCGGCGGGGTTGTCATCCTCTTGATATGCCTGAGATATAATCCAGTGGCACAAAGCGTCGCCGAGACGCCCGACGGCATAATAGCACAGGCCCAAAAGGTTCCTGGCGAAGATACTTTTCTTGTTAAATTCAAGCGAGCGCTCAAGCGCGTCTATGGCGCCCGTCACCGCGCTCATCTGTGCCAGTTTCAGGCCTTTATTATAAAGCGCGGCGGATATCCTCTCCGCGCGCTCTTTTAAGCCGCCGTCCGATAAAAAATCATCGCCGTCCAAAACTATTTTTTTATAATCCAATTCGCTGCTCACATCGTCTCACCCCTCGGGAGATTATATTTTCTAATCCCGATAACGATCCCTGGGCTCGGCCCTGCGCGGCCCGGTATCGGTTTTCGCGGCAACGAGCTGCTGCAGGAGCTCGTTCAAGTCTTTTATCTCATTCAGTATTATTCCGTCCTGCATATCTTCCACCGTACGCGCCGGCTGAAATTTCTGCACTTCTTTTTTAAAGTCTATCATCATAGCCCTCCGTTTTCCGTTATTTATCCGGGTTTTCAAGATAATGCTTGACGTCGCCGACCAAGTACAGCGAACCGGATACAACCACCGCTCCGTCAGGCCCCGCCAGGCGTTTTGCCGTATCTACGGCCTCGCGGTGGTCAGCGATAACCCCGGCGCACTTACTGCGCATCGGTTCATCCAGCGCCGCGAATAACTCGGCGGCGGTCACGGCCTTCGGACTGTACGCAGGCTGGGTCAATATTATATCATGCGCGGGAACGGCCAGTATATTAATAATCCTCGAAAAATCCTTCTCCCTTAATATTCCCGCTACCAGCACAATACGCTTATCGGCAAAGTATGTTTTTATTGACGCGGCCGCCAACCGCGCCCCGTCGGGGTTATGCGCTCCGTCAAGAACTATCGGCGGAGAATTTTCCAGAATCTCCATTCTTCCCGGCCAGAAGGCAGATGCAAAGCCCCTTCTCACGGCGTCGTCAGATATTTTATAACCGGCGTCCCGCAACGCGTACACCGCGGTTTGAACGTTTGCGGCGTTGATGAGCTGATATTCCCCGAAAAGCCTGGTTTTCAGCGTACCGAAACCCGCTTCCCGCCCGCTAAGCCGGAAAGCAGCGTTGAACTCCATGCCGCCAATATCGTTTTTATAAATACGGATATCGAAACCGGTGTCAGGACAGTACAGCATGGCGTCACGCTCGCGGCATACTCTTTCAACTACATTATACACTTCTCCTTCTTGAAAATACAAGACTACAGGGCAATTTTTTTTAATAATACCCGCTTTTTCCCGCGTTATCGCGGAAATCGAAGTACCCAAGTATGCTGTGTGATCCATCCCCAAGGAGGTAATCACCGACAGAACAGGAGCAGGGACGATGTTTGTCGCGTCTGCCCTCCCTCCCATACCGGCTTCCATGATTGCGATATCCACATTTCTTTCTTTAAAATACAAAAACGCTATTATTGTCAGGAACTCAAAATATGATATACCGTTGGTTTCGTTATTATCCCCCAGCCCATGTCCGAAAACCGTTTTATAAGCCGACGAAACCCTTTCCACAAGCCCGGATAAGTCCTCATCCCGGATATCCGCGCCGTTTATATTGTACCTTTCATTGTATCTATATAAATGTGGGGATGTATACATCCCCACATTATATCCGGCCTCGCTCAATATACCGCGAAGAAAGGCGCAGCAGGAGCCTTTCCCGTTTGTTCCGGCCACATGGATGATCTTCAGGTTTTTATGAGGGTCACCGAGTATTTTCAATACACGGGAACAGCGGCCGAACCCGCCTTTGCTGCCGCGTCTATAGCTGCCCGTTATGATATTCAACGCTTCGTCGTATTGGATAAAAATCGTCCTTTTCTAAGTTTTGTTTTAAGGCGGCCACGGGATTTCGCAGGGGCGGCAACGAAGATGTCATCGGCGATGTTAGTTCAAGCCGCCCCCACGGCGCCGAACGCAGTGAGGCGCAGTTTACTTCATTCCGCTCAAAGCC
>JAISVU010000386.1 GCA_031271375.1 Clostridiales bacterium
CTGAGTGATGAGGAACAGCAGGAATGGAACGACATTTACGCTTCGTTTCGATCCCAGTCGATTTTAACAGGGACAGTCGCCGGCGTCGATCAGAACAGGCTTCCCGTCCGCGGCAAGGACGGCACTATGGAAACGCGGCTAATCAATAGCTTGGTTGTAATCGCCTACCGCGTCAAGGTGCTTATCCCCGAGAACGCCGTTTGGATGCGCGGCGAAGAGCGTGGGGCGTTCCTGCTTCGCGGCATGATTGGCTCGAAAGTCGATTATGTAATATCCAACGTGGATAGGGAAGGCGAGGTTGCGCTGGGCTCCAGATCACTGGCACTTGTCAAGCGACGCCGCGCCTTTATCGGCACCCGTGGCGCGAAGCCCGGAGATATCATACCCTGCTCCGTGCTGGCCGTGGGGACGCGCCGCGTCTTGCTTTCCTGTGGCGGCTACGACGTTCCCATGCGGGCGCCGGACATGAGCTATTCCACAATCCTCGATATGCGTGAGGCATACAGGCCGGGGCAGGAGCTCAAGGCTCGCGTGCTGGAGCATAGGCCCGCCGAGAGTAAGCTTAAGCTTTCGGTAAAGGAGGCCGTGCCCAATCCCTTCGACGGCGCCGAGCGCCGTCATCCGGTGGGGAGCCGGCGTCAGGCGGTCATAACAGGCAAATCCGCCGGCGGCGTGTTCTGCACAATGCAGGACGGGACGCTGTGCATGTGCCTGTACTCCAATTCCCACTATGACGCCGATTTCCTTTTGGGCGACAACGTAATCGTACATATCGCCCAGTATGATTATCGGAAAAAACATATTTACGGGCGGATCGTATCTAAGTGGTAGGCCGAAAGGCGCAAGCCGCCTTGCGCGAAACCGCAAAGCTAGGGCGGCGTCGTATGAAACGTCGCCCTGGCTTTGTTATCTTGACACAATATTCTTAATAAGGTAAAATATTGCAAGAACCTCTATCCTCAAATATTCGAGAAAACATTGGCAATGCCTGATGTACAAGGAGGCCAAAACATGTCAAAACACGGCCATGTAATCCTGCTCGTACTGGCGTTGCTATTTTCATCATGCAGTTATCCGGGGGACACAGGAGAGCCCGTCCTTATGGAGGCCGCAACCCCGGCGGCTTCTTTCGGGGATTTCGCATCGCCCGCCTTGCCTGAGCCGAAGCCGGTACCAACGCCGGAACCGAAGCCATTGCCGACGCCCGAGACGGAGCCGGAGATCACAAAGGCATGGGAGGAATATATCGCTGGCGAAGACGGCAGAGGCTCGAAGTCAATGGCCGTTGCGTATCATACGTCAGTCAAGTCTTTCTCAAATCCGATATTGGGATACAAAGAATACATTCAGGCGGACGCAGCCGTTGAAATAGGGGACGCCTCGGCGCATGACGCCGCTTATTACGGTTTCAGGTTCAAATTCACGGGCACGCGGATCGACGTCTACAAGACAGAACCCTCTAAAGAGAACCCTTACGCGGCGGGGGAAAAGATAGTCAGCCGCGTGGTGGAGGGTGACGCGATCACCTTGCTGCTTTCCGGCTTTGTCGACGACGAAAAATCCCCGCCGCAATACAGGACGCCCTACAGGATAGAGCTTGCGCACGGAACAATGGAAGCGGCGCTGGTGCCCTCGGCACATATGACATACGTGCCGGAAGCGGATAACGTTGACAGCTTTGTAACCTATGTCTATGACTACGCCATAGGCAATGAACCCGACATAACCGAAGAAGCCGCCCCGGAGGAAACCCCGGTTCCGCCTGTCGTAAAGAACACGGCGTATAACAGCTATTTTGGGCTAATCCGCTATAAACTGTCTGAGGAAGCTTCCGACGCGCTGGAA
Organism: Clostridiales bacterium; assembly: GCA_031271375.1. Classification (GTDB taxonomy): domain Bacteria; phylum Bacillota; class Clostridia; order Lachnospirales; family WRAX01; genus JAISVU01. Next base: position 1,846 of record JAISVU010000386.1, read on the forward strand.
AGGTTTATCGAGGCGTATAACGCCGAACATGGGTATTCGGGGGAGTACGAAACAGGCTACACTTTTCAGGATTTGGACGGCAGCCATTATTTCATGGTCGATAACAGCAAAAAGCAGCATTTATATATGGTAAAATCCGAGGCGGGATCGGAAGAGTTTTCTGTAGTCAAGATAATAAGCGAGGATTTTGAGCGCGATAACACGCTTGCCAAGCTGCCCGAATTTGGAAACGCAAAAAACTATTATTTGCGATTTGACGGTTTAGAATACAGCAAACAAGACTATAGCCTGCTGCGCTTTGAAAACGGGCCGGATAGCGGGCTTTTAGAGGAAAAAAGAATCGAATGGCTCGCAGACCCTATTGTTAACCCAACCGACCCATGCGAGTATATCCTGTTCGGTTGTTTGTATTCCGGCGATTTCTATGGCGGCCACACGGAAGCCCCAATACATATCGCGATAAAAAAGCGCGGCAACGAAATCACCGGATGGTATATAACAAGCAGGCTCGACAGCAACAGCGGCTATATCACAACAAGCACCATAAGCCGTACCATAGCGGGCGTAAGCACAGACGAATTCACTGATCCCATGCCGTATGTCAGCAGCTTTGAGAGCGAGCGCGTTCAGGCGCTTTACCCCGATACGTTTGTCGCGCTCAGTTTTGATTTTGAAGCGCTTACAATATCGGCCGCTTTGGAATATGACGAAAACTTCAAGGAGGCTACAGGCAATTCCTATGTGTATTCATCCCCGGGCGGGCGGTACGAGCTTTGGCGGATGAACGAGAGATGGTTTCACGAAAGCAGCTCATATTTTTACGCTGTCTACGACACGCAAACAAAGCGCCTGATCGATTTTTATGATTACAGTAAAGGCCATTACTATGACTATGTTATTAATTTCCTCGACGACAATACGGCGGCTGTCATAATAAATTACTATACATTCACAAAAGACGCAGACGGCTATGAAACGGAGGAGCGCCACCGCGAAGTTTTTATCTGCGATTTGCCGTCTATGGCCATGCGCAAGCTCAACCTAGCTTTTGAAGAAATCCCTCAAAACCATTATTGGTTCAGCAGTTATATATGGGATCCTTACCGCAGCCGGCATATTCTTCTCTCGCCGGGCAATTACGACGATTACACGCTCATATTCCTTTCGGCTGAGGGTAGGTTCATAGAGGCGCTGCCCACAGACATTTACCGTTTTGGCGGCAAATTCGAAGCTTTTCCCGAAGAATTGTTTTTATTGGAGGATGGCAAGCTATATCTCAGGGATAACATCGGCGGCAGGGGGCCGTATATCCTTGACCTAGATACGGGAGTATCCGTAGAAACGCGATATCTGCCGCATGAACTGACAGTTATCCGCGAATTATTAAGTGGCCCCCGCAAGGGAAGCCGCTCGCTGGAAATCTATATATCGGGCCTGCCGGAAAACCAAGAGGGCTTGGAAGTCTACCGCGCCATCCTCGCCGAGGTTGATGAAACCGACAACCAGGAACTAACGCGCATTCAAGGCACCGATTTTTTGTACGAGAAGCCAACCGGCATTTTGTACGTGCCCGATTACGCTAACAATGAAATCAGACGGGTTGAAACTTTTATGAACTCGGACAGCGACCCGCCCGCGCTTTGGGACGCAGACCCCGAAAACCGTTTTATCGTGCATTTGGAGAAGTCATCGTATGACTATAATCGGGGAATTGTAATAATCAAGGTGGCGCAGGATGGCGGAAAATCCGCCGAAGGCTTCAGAGTATCGCCATTTAACCCATTGGGCATGAGAAACATGATAACGAAGGCGGTTGGCGATGTCGGGTTTAGATATATCGAGAATCGGTACACCGACGTCAAGTGGGAGATAACAGGCAATTATCTGACGCTGACCTACCTGAACCGCGAAACAGCCAGCCGCCGACCGTTCGCCTATGTGGTGTGGCGGGATGAAATACTCGAGGTCGTGCGGGCCGAGGAATGACGCCTCTATTTGCTGGATGTTTGCGAAGGTTGGTTGGCCGCTGGTAGGAGGCAGCACAATGACAAAAAGAAATATCATTTTAATGCTTTT
>JAISVU010000411.1 GCA_031271375.1 Clostridiales bacterium
GAGACTGCCCGTCGCGAGGTGGCTGATTCTCCCCCGGATCGTCACGAATACCTTGCTGTTCGGGGCGATATCCGGCAGGCTTATGCTGCCCGGCCACGGGGCCCATATGGGCGCTCCGCTGCCGGTGTTGGTGTATTCCGGCGTCCTTAACGCCGCCGGAAGAGTGTCGGTCACGACCGGGGCCATCGCCGTGGCGGGCCCGTTATTTGTGATTATGATCGAGTAAGTGATAGTCTCTCCGGGCAGATAGTTTGTCTTGTCGGAGGTTTTTGTAACCCTTAGATCCGCGTTGTCGGCGGCCTCGAAGGCGCGGGGCTCAGTGACGGCCGCGGCGAGGGTGACGGCGGGGCTAGGCGATATCCCGCCTGGGAGCGTGTCCAATAACGCGGCGCCGGGGACGGCCCTCGGCAGGGCGGAGGCTGTGTCCGCGGCGGAGGCCGCGGGCCCGCCGGCAATGGCGTTGTTTTCGATATTCATCCGGCTGCTTGCGCTGTCGCTGTTGAAAACCAATCTACCTGATATGCTTGGCATATGTTTCACTCCTTGCATTGATGTAACACCTATGTCCAAATCCGCTTGCGCGGCTTGGTTATGTAAAACTAGGCGACAGGCAGACGGGATAGCTTGCTCAAGCCGCAATACCGCCTGCCTAGAACCCCTCCCTGTCGAAGTTCTTGCGCAGGACGGATATCGCCTTTTTCTCTATGCGCGACACATAAGACCGCGATATATCCAGCTTATTCGCGACCTCGCGCTGGGTCAGGGGCTTGCGGCAGAACAGCCCGTAGCGCATAACGATGATGTCCTTCTCGCGGTTTGTGAGGTGCTCCTTTATAAGCTTGTACATATGCTCCGATTTGAGCCGAAGGTCGATTCTGTCATAGATGCTCTCGTCGTCGGACATTATATCCTGCAGGGTGAGGGAGTTGCCGTCCTTATCGGTTTCGATGGGATCTGAAATAAACACATCCTGAGCGGATTTCCTCAGGCTGCGGAAGTACATTAGGATTTCATTTGCTATACTTAGTTTGGGGAAACGCTTAATATACGCCTTCAGTCGGTGGCGAACCGTCAAAACTTCTACTTCGGCGATTCACCAAATGGGAAAATATGTATGTTTTTACCATCCCACTCGATTTTTTCGATAATTGAACGCAAGAACGCGCGCTTATCAGATGCTGACGCAACATAGAAGGTACTTGCAAAGCTTTTCAAAGCGTCATATATAATATCTATCTGATTGCCATAATTATCAGATAACTCTACCTCTTGAATCAGCTTGAACTCTTCTTTTTGCAGACCTGTTAACTCTTTATCCAGTTCTTCAATCTTTTTCTCAGTGTATTCATATAGCTTACTCTCTTTTCCTTGGGATCTGACTAATAGATTTAAGCAGTCATCAATCTGAGCTTTGCGTTCCTTGATTTGACTCCTGACATTATTCAAGGAGATTTGAGAAACAGAACCAGTGTTGGTTAATGATTGCTTTAGTTGCTGTAGCTTGGCGTTAATAAGTGAGCCGCTTTCATCGTATTTCAGGATTTCTTCACAGACGGCTTTATCAAGCTCGTTACCATTTATATTGGGCGTTTGGCAATTGTGACCCTTGCTCTTCTTTTTTAGCTCGCATAAGTAAGCGAAGGGCTTGTTGCCATTTTCATCTCGCTGCTTATTGCTGTTGACTCTAGGGCGCATGAAGGAGCCGCATTGCTTACACACGAGTAAACCACTTAGTAACGAAGCCTGATTTTGCACCTTGCCTCCATATTTTTTAGGCATATTGGTTTTGATTATCCTTTGGATTTGCACCCAATCCTTGCCGCTGATTATGCCTTTATGCTTGCCGACAGTTATAATCCAATGTGAGATATCGTTCTTAATTTGAACCTTACCCTCGTTCGCAGTTCGGTTATAAGCTGATATTCCATATAAGCCGTCGTATTCTTTTCCGTCATTTTCATAACAGACGTCAGCCTGACACTCCTCGAAGTAGCGTAACGCGTCTTGGTCCGCCTTGCAGTATACGGGGTTTGTAAGGATATCCCGCAGCGTAACCGTGGTGAAGAAGTTGTCAATCCTCGTTTTAGCGCCATGCTGAACTAGATATGTTTCCACCTTTGTCAACGACCGCAGCGTCAGGTACTGAGTATAAATCAACCTCACAGTATCGAGCTCGCTATCAACAGCTTCTAAGATGAAAGAGGACTTAGCCTTGCCCTCTATTATTTCCTTGGATACTTTAGCGGATTTGTAACCCAACGGCGTGTTGCCGCCAAGCCAGCGGCCGGTTCGGGCTAACAGCATCATGTTGTCTCTTATGCGTTCAGCGATCGTCTCCCGCTCCAGTTGAGCAAATACCGATGCGATATACATCATAGCCCGACCCATAGGAGTCGAGGTGTCGAACCGCTCCTTTATGCAAATGAACGAAACCTTGTTATGCGCAAAATCTTCAATCAGGGTAGAGAAGTCGCTGACATTGCGGCTTATGCGGTCCAATCGGTAACAGACGACATAATCAAGCTGTCTTTTATGGGCTAGAGCTAGCATACGCTGAAATTCAGGGCGATCTGTGTTCTTGCCGGAAAACCCCTCATCTTCAAAAACCTCAATGCTGTGCTGCTCGATATCTCCAAAGTGCCGCTCAATGTACTCTTTGCAAAGCTGAATTTGGTTTTCTACCGACTCCCCTTTACCTGTAAACTTAGATTTTCTGGAATAAACTCCAAATATCATGGGAAGCCCCTTTCATGATTGCAGTATTTGGGTACTTTCTATGAGGCACATCCTTCCATTTCGCATTGTATGAGTCAAGCATACGTTATAGTAAAGACTTTTTCAATAAAAACGTTGCAGTAGATTCTGCAGCGTTTTCATTTTTCCCAAAGGAGTGAGGCCATGTCAAGTCTTAGCATTGCCGCGGCGATATGCATTAGCTCTTGCGGGGACACCCCGCACCCCGGCCTTAAACAAAGAGCAGGGATAGGACGGCACAGTAAGGCGGACGCAGACACGGAATAGCAGAAATGGCGGGCGCTTTCGTGCTCGCCGCTTGGTCTGTGTCGGTTATTACCGCAGGGCTTCTACTTCCTCGCGGATTTAGCCTGTGTATTTCAGAGAGTGGGTGCAAACAGCAAGCGCGGATATCCGCGGCGTTTTGGCGCTTTTCAGTTAGCTCCCACCCCCAGCATCCGGGTGACCTTGCCAAGCGTCACTCGATATACAATCCAGATGATCCCGCTGCAAAGGGCAATTAACAGCGCGATAACTCCGAAAGCGCGTATCTCCCCCGAAGTAAAGGAATCGGAGTTCATGTACATCAGCAGGGCGTAGAACGCGCTGATGCCTACGGTTCCAATGAGCGCCGGAACCGCGAATACACGGAGCGCCTGCCCCTTGACTGAACGGTAGAGATAATTCCGCTTCGCGCCCAAACGGGTAAGGTCGCCATACACCTGTCGATTCTGCACCGCGATGGTCAGGCAGCGGGTATAAGAAATCACAATGACAGCCGCGAAGCAGATAATGCTGATGAAGATGAAGGACATTAAGTAAACCGCGATGTTGAACACAAAATCCCGGTCGTCCAGTACGCGGAACATGGGATAATACCGCCAATCGATAAACGCCGCCGACTGCCGTTGGGCATAGTCAATCCGCATTTCCGGGATGTAATCGCCGTAGTAAGCCTCGCCATTCTCTTCGGCCTTTATTTTGGTCACGCGGTCATAGTAGGAGTTGAGGGCCGATTCTTCAGAGCTCGCGTCGATGATGGCGTTCTTCAGCTGTGAGGCGAAGGCGTAGCTGTTTTCCGGGTCATCCACGTCGAACTGCACCCATTTTTCCAGCCAGCTTTCATCCAGACCCCGCGTGATCCCGGCGTAGTCGCCGTCGTCCAGCAGGATGTATCTGTGCAGGAGGTTGTTGCGCGCCTCCTCCTGAAAGCTGACGGGCAAGACCTCCATCGTCGTGGGATTGGTGAACTGCCGCATATCCTCGATATAATCGTAGGGGCTGTGGGTATATTCCTCGGCGGTGACGAAGATATATCCGCCCGGCTTTACATCCACCTCCGACGCGGTAATCAGGTTGTACGCGCTTTCGCTTAGAAAGCTTTCCTCCTCGTAAAACGGGATATAGGAGTCGCCGAAGCGTCCGTCGTCCGTCCACTCCCTGTCGATGCCGTCCGTGGCGAGATTCGCCATGTCTACTTCAAGATAGCCCAAAACGCGTTGCCCGGATTCCAACCCCATGGCCTTAATCGCCGCCTGATCCGGCATTGCGGCTTCCTCCGCCCTGTAGTGGAAGGCGAAGTCCGTGTGGCGTCGGCCAATGCTGGCGTTGCTCGCCGCGATTGTCATAGGCGTATAGAACATGGCGAAGTAAGCCGCCATGACGAGGGCTGTGACGACACACATGTTGAGAACAGTCTGCCGCCCCTGAAACTTCATCATGCTGCGGGTGATGATGTTCCTGTAATAGCTCTTCTTCCCCCCGAAGCCGCGCACCACCACGAACAGCAGCACCATGTAAATTCCCACGGCGGCGGGCAAGTAGAAGAGGTTCGTCCAGAACTGGGGCGTATAGCCCATGCTGACCATGATATAGGGCGTGATAAGCGCTCCGGCCGCTCCCGCGACCGCCATCGCGACGCCCGCTGTGCCGTACCAACGCTTCACGTCCTTAACCGGCTCGGATTTGCGCTGTTCGTAGAGAATATCCATGATGTTACTGCGGCGGACAAAGAGAATTCCCATAACCAGCAGTAGTGCTGCCGTGAATGCTGCAAAACCAAGCGGCCATGTATAGCCGGAGATGTTCGGGGCAAAGATCATCTCCTCTGTGCCGACAATCAGGCGGAAAAATTGCCAGATACCCGCCGCGAGGGGCGTGCCCAGCCCCATGCCCAGAACCGACGAGGCGAGCGCGACCAGCCCCAAATCCTGAAAGAG
>JAISVU010000418.1 GCA_031271375.1 Clostridiales bacterium
ACCAGGACGTGGAAGAGGAGGTCTTTATCTGGCTGCAGAGCCTGGACGATACGGACCTGGCCTTGTGCCTCGCCAACCTGGACAGGATAAAGCCGGAGTACGATCCCCTGGTTGACGAAGCCGATCTTGAGGTTTTGGGGGAATACGACCCTGCCGATCTCCTTCTGTATACCGTCGTCGTAATCCCGCCGGACCCGTAGGGCATCAGCGTGAACCTCAAAGCCCCGGTCATCATCAACCCAAAGCGCATGAAGGGCACGCAAATCATCTGCCGCAACGACGATTACCCGGTCAAATACTTTTTGTTTGAAGAGGACGGCCCGGTAAAAAAGGAGCTTTAGGATGTTAGCGCTGACCAGGAAAAAGAACGAATCAATCATTATCGGCGACAGGATAGAGGTTATAGTGCTGAGTGTCCAGGGGGAGCAGGTCAAGCTGGGCATATCGGCCCCGCGTGAAATCTCCGTGCACCGCAAGGAGATTTACGAGCAGATACGCCTGGAAAACCTGGCCGCCGCGCAGAACGAAAGCGAAAAGCTCCGCGACGTGTACACGCTCCTCCGCGGAGCGGCGCGGCCGCAGGCCGCTAATGAAAAGTGAATAATGAAAACCGTAATAACCACAGGATGGGGATGTCACGGACTACGTAGGGGCGGCGTAATGCCGCCCGTTCTGTTAATTGACGATATTGATTCACAAACTCTTCGATTCACAAATTCTTCTTTACCGTAAGAATGTTTTTGCCGCCTTCGCGCCGGTATTCCGCCGAATCCATTATGTTCTTTACCAGGAAAATACCCAAACCCCCGATTTCCCGCTCCTCGGCGGAGAGGCTCACGTCCGGCTCCTCCGCGGCGAGCGGGTTATACGCGGTTCCGCAGTCTTCAAATTCCAGCACGACGCCGCCGTCGGCCTGAACGCGCACAGTGACCTCGCCTTCGCCGCCGCCGTAGGCATAAACGGCGATGTTGGAGAATATCTCGTCCACCGCGATACTTATTTTATTGCGGAGCTTAGGCGGCGCATTCGCAAGCCGCACGCTTATAAATGCCTGAACCGCGTCCATATGCTCCAATTTTGCTTTAACGGTAAGCTCGTCCATATATGTCTCCATTTATAAGGAACTTACGGGCGGCTAATAGCCGCCCCTACAACGGGATCCCGGGTCAACCCAGGGACGGGCGGCATGACGCCGCCCCTACAACGGTCTCTATTCTTAATGCCAGCATTGTAATGTCGTCGGCTTGCTCCGCGCCGTCGGCAAACGCGCCGATGGACTGCTTCACAGCCGTCAGCCGCTCTTTTAAACCGTTCTTGTTGTCGTAAGTATTCCCTTTAATCACTTCCATCAGCCGGGCCTCGCCGAACAGCTCCAGCGCGGCGTTGACGGCCTCGGTCACGCCGTCGGTGTATAGGAACAGCTCGTCCCCGGGCCGCATCGTGATCTCGTCCTGCTTGTAGGATATGTTTTCCATACCGGCGAGAATGAAGTTCTTCCTCGCGCCAAGCCATTCCCACCGCCCGCCGGTAAATATCAGCGGCGGGTTATGCCCCGCGTTCACATACGTGAGCCTGCCGCTGGGGATGTCCAAATACCCCATGAACGCGGTGACGAACATGTCGGCCTCATTGTTCTCGCACAGCAGGTTGTTGACTGTGTTAAAGACCTCGGAAGGGTTTTTGCCGTACTGAGCGTTGTTCTTGATAAGCGTTTTCGCGATAACCATGAACAGCGCGGCGGGCACGCCTTTGCCGGAAACGTCGGCCATCACGACGGCCAGCGTCCTGTCGTCGATTAAAAAGAAATCGTAGAAATCGCCGCCCACTTCCTTCGCGGGCTGCATTGCGGCGTATATGTCGAACTCCGGGCGCGCTGGGAACGGCGGGAAGATACGCGGCAGCATACCGGCCTGAATCTTCGTCGCCACGTCCAGCTCCGCGCCGATACGCTCTTTTTCGGCCGTGACGCGGGACAGGTTCGCGATATATGTCTCAAGGTCGAGTATCATCGTGCGGAAGGCCTCGGCCATCATCCCCGTCTCGTTGCCGATGTGCGTGAAGGCCTCGCATTTGGCCGCCGCCGTCTTCGCGGATTCGTGCCGCTCCTTGCTTACATAGCCCTTCGCGATAGCGGCTATGCCTTCGATCGGCACCGTGATGTTGCGCTCCATATTGCGCAGGATGAAGACCGTTATAATGAACAGCGCGGATATGGAGATGACGATGTACAGGTATATCGTGTTCCACATTGCCAGCGGCGAGGCCGCGTGCGGCGATATCTCGATATAGGCCGCGACGCCGACGATCCCCGCCGCCACGACGTTTAATAGGATGAACAGGAGGACGAAACGCTCGCTTAACGACATGCGGCCTTTCGTCATCCACAGCCGCGCCTGCGAAATGAAGATGACGATGGGTATGCCCAGGATTACGCCGAAGACGATGTTGTTAAGAAGCAGCATAGCCGAGGTCGTCGAGAGCAGGCCGCTTAACCCGTATGCCTGGAAGATAAGCCCCAGCATTGCGGCCATCAGCAGCGCGTTGATTATTATTACCGCTAGGTAGCGGATGATGTTCCTTACATTGTTGAGCCGGAGGGCGCTTGGGGGTTCCTTCGCCCGCCTTTGGATGAACCGCCACAGCAAAATGGGGAAGAACCCGAAGACAAACTGCGCCGCCAGGCCCCAGGCGCACAGTTCCGGCGCGTAGCCGGAGAGGATGTCGGCCGCGAGGTTGCCTAAGGCGCAGCCTATCGCCCCGGGAACGCCCAGCATAAGCCCCAGCGCGGGCGGCAGGGCCCCGGCGGGGCGCATCTC
>JAISVU010000028.1 GCA_031271375.1 Clostridiales bacterium
AAGTCGAAGGAGACGGAGAAGGAGGTCATTGCGTTAAAGAAGAGACTGGCTCAAATTGAGTCTGATATACGCAGCCAAGCGGCCAATCTTAGAGGCGCGTCAGAGAGTGTTAGACAAGCCATCGCCGCCGACATTGAGGCATTGAGCATTGAACGGGATGAGAAGCAAAACAGGCTTGATGTTCTCTGCGAGGACACACAGGAACAGGTAAACCAGTTAGCCGAAATCGAAAAGGCTAAACAGACCATAAAGGACTTCCCTCGGCTTATGGCATTGGTTGATTACGAGGGCAAACTGCAATTACTGAGGCAGATACTGGAATGCGTGATAGTCAAGGACGGTATTGTCCATATCTTCCTTAAAGGAACCCAAACTCCGCCGTCTTTTACGTCGCAACAGGAAAGGAGTGATGTGTGCCACACAGCGTGGGATAGCATTGGCGATGAGGGCTGTGACTAGCTTGAGTATGTCATTCTCCGAGTGGATATAGGCGAACGGGTTGTAGTGCATTGACTTCTTGAAGTCTATGCTATTCAGCACCTTTATCTCATATCCGTTACGCTGCAGCATTTTACCGCACTCCACCAAGATGCTGCCCTTCGGGTCGGTTATTACATACGAGCTGTGCATTTGCATTAGGTTGGGCTTGAGCCAAAAGCGCGTCTTGCCTGAGCCGGAGCCTCCCACAACTAGCACGTTCTTGTTCCTCGCGTTCTTGGGGTTCTTCGGCCTGCCGTTAAGCGTCAGGCTTTCCGTGGTGGTAAGGATAAGATTGTTGTCTGGCTTGGGGTCAACGTATGGGGCTATGTCCTTCGGGCTTCCCCATCTGGCCGAGCCGTATTCTATGTCCTTGCGCCATTTCCGGGCGTTTTTCTTCCTATATAATACTATCCCGTAGGACGCCGCCGCCCCGACAATTCCTATCAGTATATCAAACGGGTTAATCGAAGGCGCGGGCCGAGAGAGGATAACGCCGATATTGCCGATTGCGTCCATCAGCTTGCGAAGTTCGTTGGCCTCCGGCGACAAACGGAATGCTTCGGCGCATTTGGAGAAAAACCAGAACATCACGGCGTAGGGGAGGTTGGGGAGGATATGCTTTCTGATTTTGCCCGTCACCGAAGCTCACGCTCCCCGCGGTCGCGGTTCTTTGAGGGCGGGACAAGGGACTTGGCGACTTGCTTGAAATGCTCCAGCCGTTTCAGCATTGACGGCTTTTCCTTGCGCTTCAAGATTACTTTTGAATACTCATTGAACGCCAATTCAAGGGCTTTGCTGTCCTTTGCCTTGAAGAACACAACCCAATTCGGTGGCTTGACCGAATCGTCGCGCTTTACGGCGAAGCCCACGTTGTACTTCCGGGCCATCCTCTTGAACGTGCCAATCTCGCCGGGTATTTCAATGTCAGCTAATGTCGCGCCCTCTTTCGACAGGGATTTAAGGCTCTTTTCTCCGCCCTTTCCCGTAGGCTCCCTCGCGTTTTTGAGGAACGCCCGCATAGCTTTGGCGAGAAGCCGCCCCGTCAGCTTGAATGTTTTGATTGAGAACGCCACGGTTTTTTCATTAACCTGTTCCTGCAACATTTTTATCCCTCCGTGTTATTGGACAGCTTTTCCGCTATGTTCCGCATTATATAGGCGAGGACGTTGACTACAATGCTGTTTCCGCACATGGAATATCTGGCGGAATCGCTCATCAGCTTCCCGTCACGCCCGTATTTAGTCCAATCGTCGGGCAGGGACATGAGCCGCTCCGCCTCCGTTGGGGTCAGACGCCTGCAAACATACCCGACGCGGAGCGGGTTCTGATAATTGAGCGAGTACCCGCCCGTGGATTTCGATTGAATCGTACCGCTTACGGCGCTTTCGCTGAGGTTCCGGCAGTCTATGGCGGCTACGCCGTGCTTGTCAGCGGCGGTAAGAGAGAAGCAGACTTCCTTATTTACGCCGCTTCCCCGAGGGCCGTGCTTATCCTGCCTGCCTATCATGTTCCCTTGCAGGGCGTAGGCGACGCACAAATCCGTTTCGCTCGCCATACCCGCGGTACGCGACAATCCCGCGCCGGAGGAACAAAGCGTACCGGCCACATCCGGGTGCGTCTCGGCGAAAACCGCTTCTGCGATTATGTTCTGCCCCCGGTCGGCGCAGGGCGAGGAATCGCCCCTCGCGGTCAATGTGCGGGCTATCTGCGGTTCGCATATGCAGGGCATTTGGTTTAGGCCGCTGGAGGAGCCTTTCAAAGTAGGCGACACTGTTTCGCTGTAGGCGATGCTCCGGGCGTTCTTTGCCTGCCCCGCCATAAACGCTCCCCTTACTTCGTCTACCCCTGCGCCTGTGATTCCAGCGCCGCCTTCAAAATCGGCGGCAGCTCTTTCCCTCTCGCGTTCGCGCGCCGCAAAATACCCTGACAGGCTTTTGGTGACAAATAGTATTTCTCCGGCACGTTGGCCTGCAAAATCGACGAGAGCAAACAGACGCTTTCTTCGCTGTGCCGTTCGGTGATATTGAGCGTCCTTAACGATCCAAGCGAGGTCAACTCCCCGCCCTCTGACCATACCGGCTGTTGCCCAGCGTCCAGATTCAGGCATTGGAATTTCGGCTTGGCAGAACGCTTCAAGCACGGTCTTATAGTCACTCCCGGCATGGCCTCCTGATTTTCCCGACAAAAGGCCGACGACGTTTTCAAACAGGACGATTTCAGGGGATTTTCCATTTGTTGCTTTCCTCATTTCATATATAATTCTTATCGCTTCTGTAAAAAGCCCGGATTTACCGCTAAAGCCTGACCTATCCCCGGCAACCGACCAGCTCTGGCACGGCGAGCCGAAGGCGAGTATCCTTACCGGCGGTATCTTCCCGCCGTTGAGCTTCGTTATATCGCCCAAATGCTCCATTCCGGGGAAATGCCGCTTTGTAATTGAAATGGCGTTGGGTAGTATCTCGCTCGCCCAAAGCGTCTTTATCCCGAAAAAAGAAGCGGCATAGGGTATCGCGCCTATGCCGTCAAATAACGAGCCTAATGTGATTTCTTCATTCAAGCTGTATCACCCTCCAATAGCAATTCCATGTTTGACTTGCGTTTTGTAAGCCGAAATCACGAACCTGGTAGTTCCGCAAGCGGAACTACCGGCAACGCGATTCTCGGCGAAGTCAAAACGCTTATGTCAAACGGAATTGCGCTATAAACACGGTGGTCGCCGCGTTCTTTTTTGTATGCGCTCCTCTTTATGGACGCTCTGCAACATATCGTTCCAGTCGTTAGCCAAGCCGGGGCGGACGCGCTCAGTGGTTATACCGGGCAAACCGGCAATCTTCGCCGCCGCCGCTTCCCCCGCCTCGTCGTTGTCGGTGCAGACAAGGCAATGCGTGACTTCCGCGCGGCTGCTTATGAAATGCTCCAAAGCCAATATGCTCGTGCCGCCGAGGGAAAGCCGCCATCCGTCAAAGGGCGGGATACATCCTTCTTTGCATAAGGTTTGGTGGGATAGGCAGTCTACAGGCGCTTCAAATGCCGCGACCGCGCCGCTTTGCGGGTCTGAGGGCGGCAGGATAAACCCGTACCGCTTATCCGAGCCGTCCGCGTCGCGCTTGAAACCGGAGGCCGTGCCGCGCAGGGCGGCGTACCGGGTCTTGCCGTTCTCGTCCTTGCCTTGAAAAACACAGTTATGATATGGTTTGCTTTCGTATAAGACGCCGCGGTCGATACAGTCAAGAATCAAGCCTTTGTCAATCCCGCGGCTTTGCAGATATGCTATAACCCGTCTGTTGTCGCTGTTTCTGAGGGGCAATGTTAAAGGGAGGTTCTGAAATGGGTTATTATTGCCGTGAATAGTACGGTTTGGTTTTACAGGCGTCGGTTTGGCGTTCGGCGTTATCGCGTCCCCGCGCTCTATCGGCCTTTCGTTGATAAGCATACATACCGCTTCCACAAGGCCATAGCCGCGCACATCCGTGAGGTAGTCGAGAGCGGTCCGCCCTCCGACGCCGTGGCTGTGCCAGTACCACTTCCCGCTGTCTATAGAGAGCGATTCATGGTCGATAAGCCTATAACCGCTGCCGACGCGCCTGACGTTGCCCGGTTCATGGGAAAGGATATAATCAAGAATATCCACCTGCCGCGCCCGCTCTATCTGCTCTTTCGTCACATACCCAATGCCAATGCACCCCTTTTGCGATTTATTCGGCCGTTTGCGATGGCATCTTGCCTTTCCTCAAGACAGCAGCATTTGTCCAGTTTACAGCCGGATTTTTTCCCGGCGTAGAAAAGGCAGTATTGGCATTGTGTGTCAGACAAGTAATATCCGTGCCAGCGTTCAATGATTCGCGTGTTGCTGCTCATAGGGCAGTCCTCCGTTTTGTAGTTGATATAGAAAAAGCCGCGGTTCCCGTCTGAACAGGAATCGCGGCTATAAGGGTTTTTGGGGGCTGAAATAGTATTTGAACCGGCAATGCTTTTGCGGTATACTATGAAAGCGCGTTATGCAAGAGTTTTCGCGCTCGCCGCAGATATAGATTGAATATAGTGAAAGAGGAATTACTGATGGGAGTTAATAAAACTAACGATAACATAAACGCTTTTTCTGAGGTTGATACCGCAACAGCGTCCGAAATACAAACCCAAAACGTCGAATGGCTGTATGAAGGCTATGTTCCGCTCGGAACTGTTACCTTGATATGCGGAGACGGAGGGGAGGGCAAGTCTTTTTACGCGCTGGCTCTGGCCGCCGCCATTTCCGGCGGAAAGCCCTTGCCCGGAACCTATAAGGCATTTCCAGCTTCGGACGTAATCATACAAAATGCCGAAAATCCGTGGCCAAGCGTTATCAAGCCGCGCCTGGAAATGCTCGGCGCAGACTGCACGAAAATCCACAGGATAAATGAGAACGACAAGCGGCTTACTCTGACTGACAGCCGCATAGAGGCCGCCATCCGCAAGCATAACGCCAAATTTATAATCATCGACCCGCTGCAAAGCCACTTGGACTTGAACTTTAGCATGAACCGCGCCGAAAGCGTGAGGCCCGCGCTGACGCATCTTGAGCGCGTGGCCGAGAAAACGCAGTCCGCCGTGTTGATAGTAGGGCATATCAATAAGGGCAGGGGCAAGGCGCAGCATAGAGGGCTTGGGAGCGTCGATATTGTTAATTCCGTCCCATCCGTGCTGTATCTGGGCCGTGCGGAAGGGCTTGACCCTGATGTACGCGCCGTGGCGCATGGTAAGAGCAATTTCGCCGAGTTAGCGGTCACGCAATTATTCCGGCTTAACAAGACGGACGGCTTCCGCTGGCTTGGCGAGAGCGATATTACTCCCGATGATATAATGCGCTTTAACGCGTCAAGGGCAAGGGAAGATAAGGGCAAGCTGGATGAAGCGGTTGAGTTTCTTATGGAAATTCTTTCGGACGGCGAAGTCCCGGCTGTAGAAGCGTCGGAACAGGCCGAGGAAATGGGGATTTCAAAAATAACGCTTGAAAGGGCTAGGAAGTCGGCCAACGTCAAGTCCAAGAGAGTAGATAACCGCTGGGTATGGCATTTGTAGAAGAACAGTTTCAAGAACATCAATCCAAGAACATCATGGAACGTCAAGGGCATCATGGCGTGATGTTCTTGAAAACCCAGCGGCCATGCGGGTTTTAGGCTCATAAATGTTCAAGGACATCATGTGTGTGTAGACACACGAAAACCGAGGTGCAGCAATTTACAATTTAGCCGGGAGAGGTTTGAAATGAAAAAGTCAAAAGCAATCGTTCCCGCGGGAGCCGTAATTCTTTTATTTGCCGTTTTCCGTCTTACCGGGCTTATGCCGGAGGACGGCGATATATCCAATACCCCGCCCGTAACCGCGTCCGGTAACCAACAGCCTGCGGCTGCGGGAACGACGCAGGATGCTCCGCTTGAAACGGCGCGACTGACAACCGCCGCCGCCGAAAACGGGGACGATGCAATAGCCGCGCTGTTTGAGAACGGGGAGAGCGACGTTCAGGTCACGGGCGCGGGCAGCGTTGTAAGGGTATTGGCGGATGATAACGACGGCGGCAGGCATCAGCGGTTTATCCTTGAACTCGAAAGCGGGCAAACGCTTCTGATAGCGCACAACATCGACATCGCGCCGCGCCTTGACGGGCTTTCCGAGGGGGACGAAGTTTCATTTTACGGCGAATACTACTACAGCGAACAGGGCGGCGGAGTTCATTGGACGCACCGCGACCCGGACGGAGGCCATATAGACGGCTGGTTAAAATGGGACGGCAAAACCTATGATTAATGCGTGGCGCAACTTGTTAAAAAGGCCAAATGGCAAACATAGGGTCTATTGCGTTGTAAGCCTTGATTGCGTCGTCATAAGCGTTCAACATTTTGTCCCGGTCTGACGGCAGGGTTCCGCGCACACGAAGCTCCAGCCGTTCGTGAAGCCCGTCGTAGAACAGGCTGTCAACATCCGTAAGCTCCAGCAGCAAACGGGCTTCCGCTAGGTTCTCCGCTTCGTCGGCTGGAACAAATCCGCCGCTTTGAAAATCCTTATACAGCGGGGCGTCTTGGTGCAGGAACATTGAGAAATTGATTACACGCTCAGGCCTTGTGCGGTTAAAGAACACGGATAAGGCTTCGGCGTTTTCATATCCCCGCCCCGCTCCCGCGACCCCTGTCATGATATGGGCGTTGAAAACCATACCGGCGCTCTGAATACGGTCAATCTCCATGTACGCTTGGCTTACGCCGTGTTCCTTGTTCATAAAGCTAAGCACATCGTCAAGCCCGCTTTCTATTCCAATGTAAAGATGGCTGACGCCGGATTCACCCAGCAAACGCAGTTCCGCGTCAGTTTTATGGCTTATGTCCGTGACCGTCGCGTCCATGTTCACCTTGCGGCAGGCCGGGAAGTATTGGGTAATCATAGAAAGAATCTTCATCATACGGTCTGTGTCCAAGCTGAAAGCGTTGCCGTCCCCTAAAAACACCTGCCGGGGATTTCCGCCTAAATCCCGCACACGCCGCAGTTCATCCTCAATTTGGCCCAGCGGCAACGCCCGGCAGCTCACATGCTTGAACAACGTGCAAAACTTGCAGCCGTTATAAGCGCAGCCCACCGACGCCGGCAGTATGTATGACGACCTTTCTATCGGAGGACGGCAAACCTGGCCTTCATATTTCATAAGCGAATCGCCTCCGTTTCCGCTATATAGTATATCGTGTCAAAACCTTGTTGTTTTCGGCTGCGGTTATTTGAAAACCACAGATAATTTGCAACCGCAAGAAAGAAGCTGACCGCCGCACACGGGACAGCGTTCACAGTCGCAGCCTTTATGATGGTAATGCCCTCGCTTAGCGCCGCAGTCCCCGCAACGGAAATCCGTTTCGCTGCCCTCAAAAAAGTCTCCAACATCGCCCGCTTTGATGCGTTCATACCTTTTTCCTTCGTGAACAAACGACGATGGTTTACAGCCGTCCGCTTTGAGCATATCGCCCTTGCACACATTGCATTTCGCTCCCGTATTAGCCTCAATGCCTTCCTTCGAGCGTATAACCGGCGTTTGCTTTGTCCCGACGCTGTTTTTGCCCTTCTTAACGGCTTGGCGTTCCAAAGCGAAAACCATATCGTTTGTACGCTCAAAATATCCAACGTTCTTTTGCCAGCTTGTCCCGCATTTACAATGCTTTAATCCTGCGAATTGCTGTTTCATAGCGCGGCCGCAGTTTACGCATCTTCTCTTGTCTGCCATTGTTACACCTGCCTTGATTTTGATTATACCACAAAAATCATTCTTTATCCAGGCGTCTATTCGCGGACACGGCAAAAACCGCGGCGCCGCAGCGTCACGGTCTTTGCCCTATTCCCCAATGCCTTGCCCCATCAATTCTTCACTGCGGCATAGACGCCGGAGCAGTCGAAGTCTTGACCTCTACGCGCTCGTCGCCGAATAAAACGGCGGCGGCTTTCTTCCCGAGGAAGATATGCGGGGAAACGGTCAGCGGATATATCCTTTCATTCATATAACGCAGCCCTCTCTTTCCAACCTGTCAGCAGTTCTATGATAACGTCGTCCATCTGCTTGGGGGAATAACCGGGAGGGAAGAATCCACGGTATCGAGTGGC
>JAISVU010000090.1 GCA_031271375.1 Clostridiales bacterium
CTTTCCATAAAAGAAAGGTGTGCCAATGAACAGGGAACGCTCATTCGCCCCGCTGATAAATCCGCAATCCCATACGCTGATACTGGGCAGTCTGCCCGGAGCGGAATCATTGCGCCGCCAGCAGTATTACGCGCACCCGCAAAACGCTTTCTGGCGCGTTGTTTACGCGGTTTTCGGGGGCAGCCCCGACGAGGATTACGCGCTGCGCTGTCAGTTTATCCTGTCAAATAACCTCGCGCTGTGGGATGTCTGCGGTTCCGCCGAAAGGGTTGGCTCGGCGGACAGCAAGATAGCCCGTATTGAGCCGAACGATATTGCGGGCTTGTTAAGCGGCTGCGCGAACATACGGCGGATCGTTCTTAACGGGCGCAAAGCCGAAAAGGAGTACCGCCGGTTTTTTGGTTCGCTGAGCGTTCCGGCGGTCTACGCTCCGTCGACAAGCCCCGCGTTCGCCGCGCTGCCGTTCGGGGATAAGCTGGCCGCGTGGCGCGACGCGCTGCGGTATATAAGATTACGAAATCTTAAGCCGCTTGACTAAACTCTCTCAATAACGGTATAATTACGGTATGATACAGGCGATTTGAGGTTTTTACATGAAAAGAATATCGGCGTTTATTACGGCGTTAATTATAATATTAATTAATCCGCTGCAAGCCCCGGCCTCAGAGCCGGACGCGCCCGCCGTCCCCGCTATCGCGGCGAAGGCCGCTGTTTTGATGGAATCCGGCAGCGGCAAGGTTATATACGGTAAAAACGAGAGCGAGCGCATATTCCCAGCGGGGATGGTAAAGATACTTACCGCGCTGGTCGCGCTGGACTATCTTGACCCGGACGAGCTGATTGTGACGGGGGCCGAGATTGACGCCGTCCCTTATGATTCAAGCAAGGTGGGGCATGTGAGGGGGGAGAGCATAACCGTGCTTAACCTCCTGCGGGCGCTGCTGATCACCTCGGGGAACGAATCGTCCTGCGTGCTGGCCCTCGCGGCCTCGCGCATCGCTTCGGAGAACCCCTCTATGGGCTATTCGGCGGCGGAGCGGCATTTCAGCGGGCTTATGAACCAAAAGGCCCGGTCTGCCGGGGCGGTTAACTCCAATTTTACGAATCCGCACGGGTACCATCATCAGAATATGTACTCCACGGCCTACGACATCGCGATGATATGCCGTGAGGCGCTGAAGAACGACGTAATCCGAGAAATCCTCGCCGAGACGGATTTCTCCGGCAACGGCGCGGGCGGCCTGGCGGACGGCTCCATGACGACGAAGAATTATAACTGGAAGAGCGGGAACGAGCTGATCATCCCCGGCTCGGCCCATTATTACCAATACGCGACGGGGCTCAAGACGGGCCGGCACTCGGCGGCGGGAGACTGCCTCGCGGCTTCGGCGTCAAAGGACGGCGTCGAGCTTATCGCGATCCTCTGCGACGACCCAGACCGCTGGGCCAACGCGACGGCCTTGTTCAACCACGGCTTTGATAATTACGCGTACCAGACGAGTCATAAGGCCTGGAGCGTTTTGGGCGAGGCCCCGGTGCTTAACCCGCGCCTGCAGGAAGCGGACACGCTGGAGTATTACATCACGCAGCCCGTAGAGGCTTACATGAACCGTGACGAGGCCGCGCGCGTGATAACGGACGTTATCCTGGACCCGGAACTGGTGGATTACGAAGGGGAACAGGCGATATTCCGGACGCCTGTGTCCGAAGGGCAGATCGTGGGCGAGGTGACGGTTTCGCTGGACAGGAATGTGATGTACAGCGGATACGTAACGGCGGCGCGGGACGCCCTGGAACGGACTATTTCAACGGATTTTGAGTATTATAAGTCAAAGATACAGTCGATATTCTTTACCGCCCAGGCCGTGCCCTACTGGATAATAGCGTTTTTGCTGATAATAATATTTGCCTATATCTTTTTCCGGCTGGCCAAGAAACGCAGGGCAAGCACGATGTTTTCGGCGAAAAGAAAATATTTCAAATGATTATATTTTAATCTCGGGCCTGTACCCCAGCGCATCCCTGTTCTCGTCCAGCACACTTTTTACTACCGCAAGGAACTCCCCGGCCTGCTCTTCGGCCCTGCCTGTGAAGCCCCCGGCGGCCATGATGCCGTCCAGCTCTTCTTTACTTATATTTATTATAGGGTCGGCAAGGATGCGCTCAAGCAAATCATTCCCCGCGCCGCCGCGCTTCATCGCCTGCGCGGCCTCCATTGAATGGGCGCGGATGGCCTCGTGGAGGGTTTGGCGGTCGCCGCCTTTGGCAGTGCAGTACATAAGGATATTCTCGGTAGCCATAAAGGGCAGGCGTTCGTCCAAACGCTTCTTCATTACGGCGGGATAGGCCATAAGCCCTTCGGCGACGCTGATGTACAGATTAAGGATTGCGTCGGCGGCGAGGAATGCCTCGGGTATCGCGATGCGGCGGTTGGCCGAATCGTCCAGGCTCCGCTCAAGCCACTGCCCTGCGGCGGTGAAGGCCGCGTCCTGGACAAGAACCATCAAATGCCTGGACAGCGCCGCGATACGCTCCGCCTTAACGGGGTTGCGCTTATACGCCATTGCCGACGAACCGATCTGGCTGTCCCCAAAGGGTTCTTCCAGCTCGCCGTCATGGGAGAGCAGCCGGATATCGTTTGAGAATTTATGCGCGCTCTGCGCTATGGAGCTTAAAACGGATATGACGAAATAATCCGTCTTGCGGGAATAGGTCTGGGAGCTGACCGGGACGATTTTATCCCCGCCAAAGCCCATCTTCCGCGCTATACGCCGCTCCAGCTCAAGGACTTTACCGTGGTCGCCGTCAAAGAGCTGAAGGAAGCTGGCCGCCGTCCCGGTCGCGCCCTTGCACCCGAGGAGCCTAAGGTTCCCCGCGGTGAAGTCCAGCGCGTCCAAGTCCATCAGCAGATCGTTTATCCACAAGGCCGCCCGCTTGCCTAATGTAACAGGCTGCGCGGGCTGGAAATGCGTATACCCCAGTACCGGCAGCGCCTTGTAACGCTCGGCGAAGCCCGCGAGGCG
>JAISVU010000128.1 GCA_031271375.1 Clostridiales bacterium
GTGTTCTACAACTGGGGTACCGTCAGGGCTACATTCAACCCGCAGATGTACACCAACAGCAAAGTCATTGATATTTTCGGCACGATGGTCGCTATGGTCAGCTCCGTTGACGGCAGCGAACAGCTTGAGTTCGTTCCGCACCACCTTTCCGAGCTTCCCTATTCGGAAGACGGCGGCATTACCTGGATTTGCAAATTCCGTGACGACGTGGTATGGTATGAGGACGACACCCCCATTAATGCGGATACATACGAGTATACGTTCAAGATGCTGCTTGACCCGAAACTCGTAAATAAGAACGCGGCTTATGTGTTCGATCCCTGCCGTGTCATTAATGCCAGGGCTTATTATGCCGGCGAGTGCGAGTGGGAAGACGTGGGTATAAAGAACGTTGGCGACAACACCCTGGAAATAACCCTTGAATATCCCAGCACGCCCGTAGACTTTTACTCCACCCTCGGCACGGTAATATGGCCTGTGCACCCCGAGATTTACGAAGCCGGTATGAACGAAGACCGTACCAGCACCACCTACGGCACGACAGTTGCCGAAACGCCCTCATCAGGCCCCTTCTACCTTAAAGAGTGGGTGCTGGACGGCTATGAAGTATTTGCCCTTAACGAGAAAGACCCCCTTGTAAAGATGGGATACTTCTTTGCGGACGAGATTAACGGCCGTTATGTAAGCGAGACGGCCACAATCTGGCAGATGTTCCAGAACGCTGAACTAGACTGGGCTCCCCTTAGCGGCGACCTTTATGAAGCCAACAAGAACGACCCGAGAGCCAATACGTCCAAATCGCCGATGGTTTGGGGCATACTTGTGAACGGCGCGTCGGATAATGTGATTATGCAGGACAACGACTTCCGTTTAGCCCTTTACTATTCCACCCCCCGCGTACAGGTGGCGACCGAGGTGTATGTGCTTTACAAGTCCCCTAACTACATTATATCCGAGGGTATAAGCGTGCAGACGGCGGACGGCGGCACAATGTACTACCGCGACACTCCGGAAGCTAAAGCTATCGTCGAAAGATTCGCCGACAACGACGAGCTGGCCCTTGAGCTGTTTGACAAGGCTTACGAGGCCAACGGCAGCCAAAAGATCACCGTCGAGATGACATACTTTGACGAGCAGGAAGATATGAAGCGCACCGCCGAGGTTTGCCAGGAGAAATGGGAGAACCTCTTCGGTTCTGACCGTTTCGAGCTGGTTTTAAGAGCCGTCCAGCCCGCCCAGGCATACGACAACTACCGTATTGGCGATTATGACTTAGGCACCGGCACTAACCTGACTAATGTCTTCAACATGTGGTCTTCCTTTAACATCTATACCAGCGATTACGCCGACAAGTACGTCAACGGTTTCGCGAACGAGGAGTTTGACCAGCTTTACTTCGATTCCGTATACGGCGAGCTTATGGATGACCCTCAGGGCCGTATCGAAGCCCTCGCGCGCATGGAAGAGCTGCTTATGGAATATGTCCCCTTCATCCCCGCTATGCAGAACGACAACACCTGGCTTACGCAGGAATGGGTGGAGCTTCCGACATACACTTACCTGCCTTTCGTAGGTTTCGGCTTCCGTCAGAGCGATATTCTGCCGCATTAATCAACGGTTAAACTTTAGTATTATGAAGGCAAGGCAGGGCAGGAAACTTCCCTGCCCTGCCGGTTCTTTATCAGTCATTATTCTGCAAAGGGGTTGATTTCTGTGTTAGGTTATATCCTCAAGCGCTTGCTGGCCTTGGTAATAACGCTTTTTCTGATAATAAGCATCTGCTTTTTTGTTATCAGGATTATTCCAGGCGCCGTGGCGGGCGAAGGCGCGCTTCCTGAAATCCGTGTCGCCCTTGAAAAACGCTATCATCTTGATCTTCCCCTTTGGGATCAGTACATGGTGTTCCTCAGGAATTTCGTTACGTTTGATTTTGGTGAATCTATCTCGCTGTATGCCCGGACGCCGGTCTTTAACGTCATTAGCGGCAAGATTCCGCTTACCCTGCAGCTGAACCTCTTCTCGCTCCTGTTTACGATACCGGTAGGCATGATACTGGGCATTATTTCGGTGTTAAAAAAGAACTCCGCCCTAGACCATACTATATCGCTATTGGTTATATTCTTTATTTCGGTGCCGTCGTTCATCTTCGGCGCGGTCTTGCAATACGTATTCGCCTTTAAGCTGCAGCTGTTCCCAATACTGCTGAACCTAGAATCCAGATGGTCTTTCAAGACCTTCTGGTCCATGATACTGCCTATCCTTGCGCTGTCTTTTTATGGTATAGCCACGATAGCGAGGTATCTCAGGGCCGAGCTGTTTGAAGCCCTCAACTCCGAATACATGCTCCTGTCGAAAGCCAAGGGCTTGAGCCAGGCTCAGTCTACCGCAAGGCACGCAATACGGAACTCGTTTATACCCCTGTGTAATGTTATCGTCCCAATGTTTACAAACCTTTTGGGCGGTTCGCTGGTTGTGGAGAATATATTCGGCATACCGGGTTTAGGCTCCCTCATTCCCAGGTCAATCACCGTTGCGGACTATTACCTTACAATCGCGACGCTTTTCTTCTATACAATAATCGGTCTTATCAGTATGCTGTTAGTAGATTTGTCATACAGTTTAGTTGACCCGCGAATCCGCATGGGAGGAGGGAAAGTGCGTGAGTAAAAAAGGAAGGGAAAAGGCCCTCCAAAAGGCCGTTGCGGAGTTTAAATACGAAGCTCCCGACGCAGCGGCTGTAGTGAATGAAGATATCGCGGCTGAGGCTTTCGCGTATATTCAGCTTGAGGGCAAGATACGCGATCAGGCTTTCCAGGGCAAGCCGATAGGATTTTTTAAGGACGCATGGCTTAGGTTCAAGGCCAATAAGGCTTCGTTAATCGCGCTTATAATTATAATCTTCGTAATCATCTGCGCAATAGTCGGCCCGATGATAAGGCCGTATACCTTCAGGGATCAGCATACCAGTTTCGGCGTGCTTCCGCCCCGGGTACAGTTTATTGAAAAGCTGGGCTTTATGGACGGTACGACGAAGATGGAGATTCAAGAGGCGGAGCTTGAGGATTACGGCGACGCGGTTGTAGAGATTATCAGCAGATATTCTTGGACGTACCGTAACCGTGAAATCCCGATGGTTGTCGCCAAGATTAACATGTATACGTTAAAGGGCGCTCAGGACCATTACTTTTGGTTCGGCACCGATAATATAGGCCGCGACATGTTTGTCCGCGTATGGCGCGGAGCCAGGATATCCCTCCTTATCGGCTTTGTCTCGGTTTTGATAAACTGCTTAATCGGCGTTGTTTACGGCTCGATTTCCGGATACTACGGCGGAACGGCGGATATGCTGATGCAGCGTTTTACTGAGATTCTTGGGTCAATACCCTTCCTTGTCATATCCATTCTTTTCATAATGGTAATGGGGGCGGGGATTCAAAGTTTCATTCTGGTGCTTATTCTGGTAAACTGGATACCGATGAGCCGCATGATCCGCGCCCAGTTCTACCGTTACAAGGATTATGAGTATGTCATGGCTTCGCGCACGATGGGGGTAAAGGATCATGTACTAATATTCAGGCATATCCTTCCCAACGCCATCGGCCCGATAATTACGCAGGCTACGCTGGCAATACCAGGCGCCATTTTCTCCGAGTCCTTTCTCTCCTACCTGGGCCTCGGGATACAGGCCCCTGAACCCTCTATCGGAGTGTTACTGGCGGAAGGCCAGAAGAAGCTAACCACATCGCCGCAGCTGACGCTGTTCCCGGCAATCGTCGTCTCGGTCTTGATGCTTGCCTTCAATATCTTCGGCAACGGCTTGCGCGACGCCTTTGACCCGAGACTAAGGGGGGTTGAATAATGGAACGCGAGACAGTCTTACAGGTAAACGACCTTCACCTTCATTTTAAGACCTATTCCGGCGTCGTTCAGGCTCTGCGCGGCGTCAGCTTTGAATTAAAAAAGGGCGAAACGCTGGCGATTGTGGGCGAATCCGGTTCGGGGAAGTCGGTTACAACGAAGGCGATAACCAGGCTCCTGTCCCAGAACGCGATGATATTGCGCGGAAGCGCGATGTTCAAAGGAACCGACCTCCTAAGCCTGCCCGAACCGGAGATAAGTAAAATCCGGGGGAACCAGATAAGCCTGGTGTTCCAGGATCCGCTGTCGGCTCTTGACCCGGTAATGAAGATAGGCAGGCAGATTACCGAAACCCTTATTATCAATAAGAAAATGCCCTATAAAGCCGCTAAGGAAAAGGCGCTGGAGCTGATGGACAGCGTGGGGATACCCAACCCCGCCAAGCGCTTTAACGAGTATCCCTTCCAGTTTTCGGGTGGTATGCGCCAGCGTATAGTAATAGCTATCGCGCTGTCCTGCGACCCGGAGATCCTGATATGCGACGAGCCTACCACTGCGCTGGACGTTACGATACAGTCCCAGATTCTTGACCTGATAAAGGCGATGCAGAAGAAGAAAGACCTTTCGGTCATTTATATTACCCATGACCTGGGCGTCGTGGCGAATGTGGCAGACAGGGTGTGCGTGATGTATGCGGGCAAAATACTTGAAGTGGGAACCGTAATGGACATCTTTTACAATCCGCGCCATCCCTATACATGGAGCCTGCTGTCCTCAATGCCCAGTCTTGAGAGCAAGAGCGAGGATAAGCTGATGGTCATCCCCGGCGCGCCGCCTAACATGCTGCACCCACCCAGCGGCGACGCCTTCGCTTCCCGTAACCGATACGCGATGAAGATAGATTTTGAACGGGAGCCGCCTCTGTTTAAGGTCAGCGACACCCATTACGCGGCTACATGGCTTATGCACCCGAACGCGCCTAAATTCGAGCTGCCTGAAGAACTGCGTGCGCGCTTCGCTGACCGTATGGGCGGCGTTGTGCCGCCCAAAGGAGGGGCGTTATAGTGAATACTCCCATTCTGAGCGTAAAAAACCTGAGCAAACACTTCTACGGCGGAAAGAAAACCGTGCTTAAGGCCGTGGACGATATCAGCTTTGAGATAAGAAAAGGCGAGACCTTCGGTCTCGTGGGCGAGTCCGGCTGCGGTAAAACCACGACGGGGCGCACGATAATAAGGCTGTATAAACCCACCAGCGGGGAAGTGTTCTTTAATGGCAGGCGCATAGACGGCCGTATAACCAAAGAAGAACTAAAAGCCGTCACTAGCAAGATGCAGATGATTTTCCAGGATCCCGTGGCTTCTCTTAACCCGCGTATGACCGTCGAGGAGATAGTGTGCGAAGGGGCTAAGATTAACAAGCTCTTCTCAACAAAGGAAGAACTGCGGGCGAATATGG
>JAISVU010000137.1 GCA_031271375.1 Clostridiales bacterium
CGTGTCCGTTGAGAAACAGAAACCTTCTGGCACCGTGATTATACAATCCCTCGACGATCTTGTTTATTACCATGCAAAGGACATCCTGACCCAGCGACACCGTCCCCGGGAAATCCGCCAATGTGTCACATGCCCCGTAAGGAATCGGCGGAGCAATCAAAACATCCGACTGTTTTTCAATCAAGTCCAGCAGATGCGTTGGGATTATGTAGTCCACACCCAGCACATTGTGGCTTCCGTGGTTCTCTATGCTGCCTATAGCGAAAATAACCGTGTCGTCTTTCGCGAAATAAGACTTCGCCGCCTCGCAGGACATCCTTTCCAAACGCATTTTACCACTCCTATAATATGTTTCCGGTGCATTTATTATAATTTATTTACCGATGTATGTCAACACGTTTTTATATATCATATAATATATCTTTATATACATTAGAAAATGCACAAAGAATGTAATATCGAAATAAATCTTCCTTACAATGGACGCTTCAACCTATATAAGTACACTTATTTTCTTATACATGAGGTTGGACACTATATAAGCCTAAAAAATAAACTGAATTTGAAACGAAAATATATGAAAAAAATTAAAAATCTTGACAAAATAAAATTTGTGATATATAGTTAATGGTAACGATGTGCGGCCATACATTTTATTATTAATTTATGGGAGGGATTAGCCGTTATTTGCTCTGTAGAAAATATTTTTTACGGAGGTTTTAAGAATGAACATCGGAACCGCATACGGATACGCCAGGGTTTCCAGCCGCGACCAGCACGCGGACAGGCAGATTGCCGCGCTTAGTGCCTTTGGGGTAACGGAAGAGAACGTCTTCCTGGATAAGCTGTCCGGCAAGGACTTTAACCGCCCCGCGTACAGGCGCATGGTTAAAAAACTGAAACCCGGCGACACGCTCGCCGTTAAGAGCATTGACAGGCTGGGAAGAAACTATGGGGAGATCCTCGAACAGTGGCGCATTATCACTAAAGAGAAAAAAGCGGCGATAGTGGTAATTGATATGCCGCTGCTGGACACGCGCCAAAAGGAGCGCGACCTCACGGGGACGCTGATTGCCGATATCGTGCTGCAGCTGTTGAGCTATGTAGCCCAAACCGAACGCGAATTCATCCATTCGCGCCAGGCCGAGGGCATTGCGGCGGCTAAGGAGCGGGGGGTTAAATTCGGAAGGGAGCCTATGGAACGGCCCGCCGTCTTCAACGAGCTGAGGGAGGCATGGAAGAATAATACGATAACGGCGCGGTGCGCGGCCCAAACGATGGGGATTACTCACAGGACTTTCTTAAAATGGGTCTTGGAAAAAGCGGATCGCGGCGACGAAGGTACACCTTGATATCCGCGAGTAATATATATTGTACCACTAATGTAAATATATGTCAAGACCTTCGGCTACGAAAGTGTACCTTTGTATCCGCTAATCAGAGCGGAGGTATCGCATGAAGTATTCCGGCAAGAGGATCAAGGCCTGTCTCGCGGTATTTACCGCCATTGTTCTATGCCTGGCAATGGCGACGAGTGCGGCGGCCCAGTTCACGGACATCGAAGGGCATTGGGCGCAAAGCGCTGTTGAGAAGTGGAGCGGACTTGGGGTGATTCCTGAGGACGGGGGTTATTTCAGGCCCGACGAAAACATCACAGTCGCCGAGTTCGCGGCAATGCTGGATAAGATTATGGGCTACCGGGTCGCCGCGCAGGGCGCGTATGCCGATTTGGAGGGCTCCAGCCAGGACGTTATGCTCCGGGCCATCGCCGCGGGGTATCTAAGCGCCGACAGAAGCGGCAATGTAAACCCCAACGCCGCGCTGACGCGCCACGGCATGGCCGTCATCCTCGCCAATGTATTTAAACTGCAGGCCGTGCCGGGGAAGACCACGTTCACCGACGACGCGGACATCCCCGCCTATGCGCGGACCGCCGTTAAGGCCCTGCAGAAGAATACGGTAATCACAGGGTTCCAAACCGATAACGGGTACGAGTTCCGGCCAAACAACAACGTCACCAGGGCTGAGGCCGTAGTATTTATCGAGATGCTGGCGAAGAACCTCATCAGCGAAGCCGGCACATACACCAAAGACGTATCGGGCACCCTCATCATAAACACTACCGGCGTTACGCTGAACGGCGTGAGTATCAGCGGAGACCTTATCCTTGCCGAAGGCATCGGCGACGGGGACATTACCCTCAGAGGCGTTACCGTCGCGGGGACGACCTATGTAAACGGCGGCGGCCAGAATACAATAACTATCTCGGGCGGCACCAGCTTGAACACAGTGATCGTCAGCAAGGACGGCGGCGAACCCGTGCGGATGAAGTTTTCCGACGATTCGTCGGCACTGAACATCCTAGTCCGCCCGAACAGAGGGCTGATCGTCAGCGGCGGCAGCGTCGCCTCTTTGACGGTGGAGGCCAACGCCGATATCGTAATAGCCGACGGAGCGACCGTCAACAGAATAGTCGTCAACGGAGACGGCACCGAGATAACGATTCAAAAGGGCAGCGTTATCGAAACCCTGAGGATCAGCGCCGACGGCGTAACCGTTACCAGCGACGGCGAGGTTAAACACTTCGTTAACGCCAGCGGCGACCCCAACGTCAAGATAACCACTTCAACCGCTTCGGTATCTAACATAGACGCGCCAAGCAAGCCGGATACATCCGAGAATCCCCCGGTATCCTCAACGCCGGTTCCGCCTGCAACTGACCCTGGCCCCGGCCCCGGCCCGAACGAGCCGCCGGTAATCCCGCCGGACCCTGCGGCGGGAGCCAAAGCGGAGCTTGCGAAGTTCAAAGCCCCGTCCGCGGCCAGCCTGGCGCTGGCAAACAACCTTAACACCGTGGGCGACCTTACGGACGCCATTCTGGCCGCCTCGCCCGGGCTTAACACCGGAAGCGGCGTGAACCAGTACGGTTACTGGATCCGCGTTTATGAGGCGGCGTCCGGCGGCGATCCCCTGGTGGGTACTGCGGTCTTAAAGGCTCAGGCCTATTATGCAGCCTTCGAGGTATGGCATAACACGAACACAACCGTGAATAGGGCCGCCAGCGCGTACCGGATGGCTTTGTATGTAACGTCTCCCGGCGTGGTTGATCCGGCGGCGGGCGCAAAAGCGCAGCTTGCCAAAGTCGTTGTGCCAGGCGCGGCGCAGTTGGTGCTTGCCAACGGCGCGAACACCGTGCAAACCTTGATGAACACGTTGAATTCAGCCGCCGTAGGCTTCGACCAGTCATACAACCTATGGTATAAGGTGTATGAAACGGCTGCGGGCGGGGAAGCCCTTTCCGCCGGAGCGGTTCTGACGGCGCGGACTTATTATGTGTATGTCTTGGTTGAGGAAAAAGCCAATCCCACCGTAAACTTCGCGGAAAGCGCCGCCCGGCTTGCCGTGCCTGTTACCGAGGCTGGCGATACCGACCCCGCGGCGGGGGCGAAGGCCCTTATCGCCAAGTACGGCACGCCGACCGCCGAAATGCTGCGGCTGGCCGACGGGGTAAATACCGTGCAGGAGGTTTATTACAAGGCTCTAAGGCTTACATTTCCCCAGGACGAGATAGAGGGCGCCTTTGACATAAACGATCCTGACGGATATACGGCCCGTTGGCATTACTCCAGGGTTCCGTACTTTATTAACGGAAACACCGCCACCTGGGACAACACTTATAGGGGAGATGAGATACTGCGTCCCGGCGTTATCTATATCAGCTTATGGGTTGAAAGCAACGCAAACCCGCTTGTGGACAGGGCCGAAAAGGTATTTGAGATGAATGTTACGGCTACCCCTGATTATGTGGATCCGGCGGCGGGTTCGGCGGCGTTGTTCGTAAAGCTCAAGACGCCTTCGGCGGAAGCCTTAAAACTGGCTAACGGAGCGCTGGCAGTGACGGAACTCGGCTTCGCGATAAGGGATACGGCCGAGGGCGACTGGCCTGATGAATATGAATGGTGGGCGGATTATTACGCCACGCCCGACGGCGTCGAAATGCTTCCTTATGAAACCGTAATGATACCGGGCGCTACGTATTACGTCTCATATGGGGTGCGGAGCAAAACCAACCCCAATGATTATACAAGATCGACGGTGAGAATGGCGCTGACAGTGACGGAGCTGACCGGCAACTTCAACGATGGGGCGATGGCGTTGCTCGCAGGGTTTAGGGAACCTTCCGCCGAGGCTTTGAAACTCGCTAACGGAACGCTGACGGTGACGGAACTCGGCAACGCGATTAGGGACACGGTTGAGGGCGACTGGCCGGAAGGATATAACTGGTGGGCGGATTATTACGCCGCTCCCACCGGCGGAGAAATGCTCCCTTATGACACCATACTAATACCGGGTAGTACGTATTACGTCCAGTATGGGGTGTGGCACAGCGCCAACCGCCGGGATTACGCCGAATCGACCGTGAGGATGGCGCTGACGGTGACGGAGCTGACCGGCAACCTCAACGACGGGGCGATGGCGGAGCCGGCTAAGTTTACCGCTCCGGATCCGCTAAGGCTTGCTTTTGCCGACGGGTATACGACCATCGAGGGAACCCTTAATAATTACCGTTTCTGGATGAAGCCCGGCGAGCGGTTGGATTATGACAATTATAACTGGTTCTTAGGGGTTTATGACGTGAAAGAAGGCGGCGAGCCGATTGACACAGCAAATACGCCGATAGCGGAGGGTGTTTATTACTTCAGCATCAGAGTGGAAAATAGGACGGGACCCAGCGATACGGCGGAATTTAGCGAAAGGGTTGAGTTCCGCGTAACCAAGGCTCTCGGGGCGGAAGCCCTGGTTGGAATGCTGACCCCGCCGCCCGCGTCCGACTTGGTTATGGCAGACGGCCAAAACGACATCACAGATCTGTACACGAGCGTGATGGATTACATGTACTACAACTTCCCAATGGATCAGTATAATTACCACATATGGATCCATTATGACCAGACGGGCGGCAACGAAAGGCCATACAATGACACCGTTTTGCCCCCCTATACTTACTACGCGGAGATCCAGCTCACTAACAGGTATAATGCGGCGGATACCGCGACGACGCCGGTATGGCTTGCGCTGCCCGTTACGGCTCCCGCCGGCGTAACGGCCGCCGAGTTTATGGGTTTTCCGGATATTGATGCGGCGGCTGACGATCCCGCCGCGTAATCTCTCGCCAGTTTTAACGACAAGAATCCTGGGCAGGCTTTCCTTCCCAGGATTTTTATACGGTTTGAAATTTTGCAAAAATCTTTAAACCCTTACACACAGAGACACGGAGGCACAGAGAGAAAAGACCATTATTGCCGCAAGCCTGTCCCGCCGATCCCGCCGCGTTATCTCTAGCCAGTTTTAACGATAAGAATCCTGGGCAGGCTTTCCTTCCCAGGATTCTTATACGGTTTGGAGGTTGATATGAGGGTTTTGCGCCGCTTTGGCAGCGTAAGCACAAAAAGATAACAGACAGGCGCTGTTCGCCCATCTGTTATCTATTCATCATAAGCTAAAGCCTGTTTCTTTACAGGTGGGAGCCGCCGGCCATCTGGCGCTCTTGATTCTCGATCATTTTCTTCACCATGTAGCCGCCGACATAACCGTTCTGGCTGCTGGTGAGGTCGCCGTTATAGCCTTGCTTCAACGGCACGCCGATTTCTCCGGCCACTTCGTATTTGAACTTCGAAAGAGCCTCGCGGGCTTCGGGGACTGCCGTCTTACCCGACTTGAGGGACTGGGACGTGAAGGCGCTCTGCCCCTGACTTTGACCCTGGCTCTGGCTTTGGTTTATGTTGTTCATGTTTATCCTCCTGTATATTGATTGTTGCTGCAATAATATTATTACGCGCGGAGGATTTTTTATTAGCGGTAATTTTTAGAAGCCAGCTATCTAAACGCATTCTCAAAATTCCCAAATATCTTCGGCCAACAAACAATCAAATGTTCTAACCACTGCTGTCAACTTAATCAAATAACTAAACAACGGAGCGTCTGGATTGAAAGAATCTCTTATTTCTGGGAGTTTTTCTAAGCGGTGAACGCCCAGGAACAACGGGAATCGGATATTTA
>JAISVU010000158.1 GCA_031271375.1 Clostridiales bacterium
GGCAAAGGGCCGAGCTGGAATTGGAGAACATGTCCCAGCAGGAACGGCTTGATATGTTATGGAGCGCCCTTGAGGATTACAGAAACCGCACCGTTACCGATATGGAGGCAGCGCAGGCGGCTTTTGAAGCGATAGGCAACGCGCAAACCGACATGTACAGGACGATAGAGGAACGGTTTAACCGCATTGAGGATGTAAGCGCCAACTACAACGAGGAGACCGGAAGGCTGGAAATAAGCGCCGACATCCTGTTTGACCGGAACCAGGACGCGATAAAACCGGAGTATGTGGACCGGGTGAGGCAGATGGGCGAGGTGTTTTTTGATATTATCGACGAATACACCGCATCCGGCGGCGAGAACATGGCCCGGCTTGAGTATATTGAAATAATCGGCCATACGGATATGACCAGCACGGGCTCGGCTAACCGCGGGTTATCCCAAAGGCGCGCCGCCAGCTTCATACAGGTGTTCCTCCCCGACGGCTCATCCGCGGAATCGGAATACGCCAAGTATTTTAAGTCCTCCGGGATGTCCAAGTTCGAGCCTGCGGAAGGCACTGTGACAAACCAAACCACCGCCCAGATGGACGCGAACCGCAGGGTGGAGGTCCGTATCGTCTTCGACGAGCGCGACGTGCAGCGCAGCATTGCCGCTATCGCCGACACCATGAGCCAGGCGAGGGATAGAACCGACGAAATCTTCGACCTGCCGGAAGACGGCGCTCAAATGCAGCCGCCCCTTCTCCCCGAGGCAGGTGACGGCCGGTGATGGAGGCAAAAGAGCTTGAAGCCGGTTTAAGGAACAACCTCGCAGGGATAGATATTGCCGCGTTTAAAGATAATAAGGACAGCATCTCCGCGTGGCTCCATGTGATGGGCATGTACGACCTGGGGACAGACGCGGCGAAGGCCGATAAAATGAATGAAGCAGAGACGCTGGAACGCCTGCGGCGGGCTTTTGGCGATAATTCCTTAGGGAATTTCGTTATTGACGAGCTGAACCCCGAGACGGTTGAGTTTGAATGCCTGTACGGGACATCGGACGCCGTAACCGAGGAAAAGGGCAGGGATATCACGTTTATCGTCCGCGATAAAACCGGGGGGACGCCTGTTTACCTTGAGCCGGGGCAGATTACGGCGGAGTTCGGTATCAGCGAGGTTCCAGACGACGTAACATGGGAGGTTAAATCCTGCGAGCACGACTTTGCTTTGAAGGCGACAAGGGTTACGCTTACGGTGTTTATCGGCGGCGAAGCCTTCTTCAGCGAGGGCGGGTTCATCATGGGCGTCGAGGCGTCCATGAACGGCCAGAAGCTGCGGCGGGTGGTACGTTTTAAGGTGCGCAACACCTTCCCCACGTTCTTCCGCGACAGCATAGCGGGAAGGGCGATAGCCAATACACGCCGGGGCCGCAAACCGGAACATGCGGAACGCGCGAAGAAACCGCTGATTGAGATTGAAGGCATTGTAAAGGCGCAGAAAAGAGACACAAAGATAACCTTCGATAAAAACCGGGGAACCGGCGAACCCGAGGCGATTTGCTCAAACAGCGCGTTTAGGGTGGCCGCGATATCGCCGTTGGCGATGACGATAAGGTTTGAGGACGGCGTTTACCAAAACACGTCCTCCAAGCTAAAAAAGGCCGGCATAAACCAAAGACTGGCGCCGGAAACGTCGGTTTGGGTGGAGTGGGAAGACAAGATAGTCATTTATAACATTCAATATAAGAAGTTCGTCCCGCAGAACAGATAAAGAAGAGAACGGATAAAGAAGAGAACAGAGGACAGATAAAGAAGAGAACGGAGACGAATTCCCGTTTCATTTTGAAGTAACTATCTGGTTTCTGTACTCTGTCCCCTGGTTTCTGTCCCCTGTTCTCTAGGAAGGAGTTTTTCAATGTCCGAAGCAGCGGTTAAAAGCAGCGTCAGCGTGCCTATCGCCCGGTTTATGAACGGCGAGGCGGCAAGGGTTTTCCAAGAGGTTGAAGAAGAAGGCACAAAGATAGTAATGGATAACGGCGATCCTAAATGCGTGCTGATGACGCCGGAGGAGTATGTGCGGATGAAGGACGAGATTGAGGACAGGAAGCTCATCGACCTGGTGATCGAACGGATTGATAACGACACGGGCGTGACGTATTCCGAAAAAGAGGTTCTAGAGGAATTGGGTATTACCGAAGAAGATCTAGCGGCAATAGACGATTCGGAGATCGAAATAGGATGAGCTATATAATTGATTACTCCGATGAAGCAAAGAAGGACATGAAAAGACTTGACGGTTCTCAAAGTGAACAGGTAGCAAAAATAATACGTAGGGTAGCCCGCAACCCTCTTCCCAAAAACGAGGGCGGTTACGGCGAGCCGCTGGGGCATGTGGGGAACCGCAACCTGACAGGATACAACAAGATAAAGCTCCTGAAACTGGGCATCCGGGTTGTTTATAAGGTAGTCAAGGTCGGGAACATTATGAGGATCATCGTCGTCGCCGCCCGCTCTGACGCGGAAGTATATGACATGGCGGAACGAAGGATACTGGGAGCTGGAGACGAGAACCCAGAGCCGAGATAGTTAGTAATGCGGGCTGCCGCCCTTTTATAACTAACCATCTAGGCTCTAGGCTCTAGGTTCTAGGAAGGAGTTTTTCTGTGCCAATCTTATCCGAGCCGGGTAATTACAACCCGGTTTTATTTGAATCGAAAACAAGGCTATGCAACTGCTACGCCGTATTTAACGCCGCGTACAGAAATCTGGAGCGGCTGCTGATGGACTATGTCCAGAACGGGCAGTTCGACGGCAAAATTTTGGACGATACCTGGCGCGGCTTTCTTACGGCTTATATATTATTAGGCGACGAAGACAAGAAGGCGGCGCCGTTTCGCGGCGTCTTTATCCAATACGCGTTAATCGCGGGGATGCTCGCGGAGAACACCCACGCTTCCCGCTTCATATTTCAGCGCGGGGCCGATAAACGGCCTTTCGACGACTGGGACGAACGGGAGCGTGCCTTCTATTCCCGGTTGTCGGCGCTGTCCGCAAGGAAGGGTGAAACGATCAGCGTAAACGAAGAATCGGTGCCTCCGATAGGGAATTTGGCAATGTTCGCCGGGATGACGAAGGGGTATATAAGCTGCGAGAGCCAGCTGGATTTTAATCTTGCCCCCGACGACTTCCTAATGCGCTTTATCCTGGCCGCTGCCGGCGACGATTCGCCGTTATTGGAGCTAATCGAACGTTTCTCGTGGATAAAGCTGCCCGAAGAGTATATCAAAAACCGCCCCGGCGTTTTTCTCGCGGCGCTTAAAAACAACACCGGCGAGCTGAATACCGGGCATCGCTATGTCCTTACGACCATGCTGAACGCGTTTAAGGACTATGCGCTGGACGAAGAGACAGCCGAGTGGTTCCGCTTTGGGTACGAGCATTATTCCGGCCTATCCGAGGAAAGCGTCGATATACTGGACAGCAAATCCAGGGAGTACGAGCTCTTCCGCTCTTATCGCGGCGAGCGGGCGGACTTCCCGGATACCCCGCATTTTAAGCGCCTTACGAAGGATTTCGCGCTGTCTGATATAAACGCGTTCATCCAAGCGACCTTCACGAAAAACGAGTTCTCCAAGCTGGAAGCGGAGCTGATGGAAACCGCCCGCAAGCATTACGATAATACGGGCTTCCTGGAAAGCCTGATGGATCAGATTTATTATCTTAACCCGATGAAGGGCTTCTCCGGCGGGCGCAGGATACATTTTGAGTTCGGCGGCTATCCCAAAGTGATTTACGCGAACTTTGCCCAGTATTCCGAGGACGCCGTCAATTTCTTCTGGCTGCCGGAGCTGCCGTCAAAAATACTGACGGAGACCGGCGAAGAGTTTTATAAAATCACGCATGTAAAGAAGCTGCGCGACGATGAGCCTATCTTAAAATTTGACATGGACATATCGCTCCTTGACGAACCGTTCAAGGGCATGTATCTGTACGCTTACGGGGTGCGGCTCCTTCACGCCGCGCTGACCCAGGGTTTCTTTACGGATAATCCCGCTCTGGACGCGTTCGTCGGGTATCTGCGCAATCTTCCCGGCGATATGGCGGTAAGCTGCTCCAGCTGCCTCTTGAAGCACGGCGCGTTCCTCAGCAAGGCGCATACCCAGCAGCTGATGGATCAGCTTATCTATATTTCCCCCAACGCGGGCACGCTAAAGCGCGCTATATCGCAAGGAGTTAAGGCGGGTAAACACACTGCCGTGCTGTTGGAAACCATTGGCGTAAAGCGCGGGGAGCTGGGGGCTCTCTTAGGCCGTCAGGACTTTTCGCGCCTTGTGAACGCGATGATCGACTGGGAGTGTTCGGACATATACTATAATGAAGACCTGGCATGGGAGCTGGAGCGCGGCCTCCTGG
Organism: Clostridiales bacterium; assembly: GCA_031271375.1. Lineage (GTDB taxonomy): Bacteria > Bacillota > Clostridia > Lachnospirales > WRAX01 > JAISVU01. The sequence goes on from JAISVU010000158.1 coordinate 4,396, forward strand.
ACGGGAAAGACCCGGACCATAACCAAGCCGTCTACCTTAGCGCCTGCTACGCCGCCTATAATTACCGTTCGGCCAATACCGCCGAGGCGCTGGGCAAGGCCGCGGCGCTGTTCGTCCGGGATGATAATGCCCCGCAGGGTATTTCAACCGATATATCCGTCCGTTTTCTGTCCCTTTATATAAAAGAGAAAACAGACAGGCTGGAGTTTGACGGCGCTTTCACCGGCGCAGTGGGCAGGCTCTGGGAGCTGTCTGAAAAACGCGGCCTCCATAAGGACGAGGTCTGCGCGGCCCTGTGGAGGCTGCTCGCGATAGGCGATTCCCCCAGCTATAAGGACTTACTGCCGCATTACAAAAAAATTTCGGACGCGGCGCCCCACGACAGCTGCGTTATACACGAGTTCCTGTTATACCGCAGGCTTGCGGAGGGCAGGACGGTATCCGAGGACGAAGCCGATCTGATGCGGCGCCTTTATAAGGCGCAGGGCATTATAACGGCGAGGACGCGCAAGGTGGCCCAGGCGGTTGGCGCTTCGCAATGGTTAAGCGAGGAGCTTATCGCTTACGAGTGGGTCGAGGCGGATCCCGCTTGGAGCGGCGTCTCCGTATCCGAAGCCAGCTACGGCGAGGGTCATTCCGCGGAACCCGCTGCCGAGGGCGGCGTGGGGTTTACCTATGTGTTCAAAGTGGGATATGTTAATGTCTTTACATTGAATTACACCGAAAACGGCGAAAACCGGAGCCGCGTCATTAAGCGCCGCCTCTCCGAAGACCCCGCGATACGCGGTATTATATTCCAAAAGGCCAGGGAATGGAAGCCCGGCAAGGAGGAAGGGTATATGCTGCTTGCGGGGCGCATGTGCGTGGAGGAAAACCGCTTCGCCGGAGACGTGCTCTTTGATTATATCGACTGCCTGTCCCATGCGCCCGGCGCCGAGAACGAGTACAAAAGGGCCGTTGCGTATGTGATGGGCCGCGAAAACGATTTGGTGAAATCCTGCATATTCTCCCCGGACAAACGCGGCACGGCCGAACGCCTGAAACGCTTTTACAAGGCCGCGCTGTACTCGTTGAAGGATTTTGACGAGATTAGCAATACGAACAGGCTCTTCGCCTATATAAAGAGCCTGGAGCGCATAGCGGGGGCGGAGTACGCAGGCCTTTACGAGTATTTAGTCGCCGCTTTAAAAAGCGGCTCCTAGAGCCGAGATAAAGAAGGGCTCAGAGCTCAGATAGTTACTTTAAGAAAAACCGGTAATCGTTATCGTATTTATTTTGCTATGCGGTAATATATTTTCTATGACTTATTGATATTATAGTGGTGCGGCGGCTGTAGGGCGCGGCTTAAGTAGGCGCGATTCTGCGCCGGTTCAGACGCGCCGAAATCAGCGTTCCTGACAAGCTGCGGCGCGTCAATGATACCGCGCCTTACGAAGGCCATGCGGGCGGCCGCCTTTTTTATAAGTAACTATCTAGGCTCTAGGTTCTAGGCCCTAGTAAGGAGGATAATCATTATGGCCATGCGTAAATGGATAACGGTATCTGTGACAGCGGCTGCTGCGGCGCTGCTTATCGCGGCGAGCGCTTGGGCGGCCGAGGGGTACGCCGTAAGGGCCGAGAAAGAGGACGCCGCCGGAACCGCTCTGGACTCGGGGTTCTTCATAAGCGGCGCGGACAGCGCTCAGGAGATACGGAACGGCTTGACGATTATCCCAGAGACAAGGTTCACGGTACGTCAGGCTGGCGAGGAGTTTTTGATAGTACCCGGCGGCGGGCTTGAGCCGCTCACGGTGTATACGCTCAAGATGAACGGCGGGGCGGATGGAGCGTGGGCGTTCCAGACAAAGGATATCTTCCGTGTAACGCGGACGCTCCCCGACAGCGACGGCTGGTACGCGCCTGTCAAAGCCGGGATAGAGCTGTATTTCAGCCAGCCCGTTGACTGCGAAGACGTGTACAGGCATCTGGATATCGTTCCCGAAACCGGCGGCAGCGTCGCCCAGATAGACGAAAACACCGTGGTTTTTATGCCGTATGACGGCCTGGAATACGATACGCGCTACCGCGTTACGGTAAACGGCGGCTTGACTGCGCTCTCGGCGGATGAGCTAGGCGCGGACTACACATTCCGGTTCACGACCGAGTCCGCGAAGGACGCCGACACCGGCGCCAAGCTTCAGCTATACGATAGTTTACAGGAGACCTATACCGCGGCGGATCCCGTCGTCATCGGCCTGTACGCGCCTGAGGCCTATGAGGACGTTCTTGCGGACGTAACCCTTTACCGCTACCCAAGCATTGACACTTACTTAGAAGATATCAAGACCTATGACGAACAGGGAGGCGTCTTAGATACTGAAAAACTGGAGCCCGCCGGGAATTTTCAGGCGGCGCTGAACAACCCGAATAATTATTACTATCGGCTTTTCCTGACGTTCCCGGAGAACCCAGGCCCCGGGCTCTATCTTGCCGAAATCGCCGCGATGCCTAAGGAAGCCTCAGGAGAAGCGGAGAGCCGGGAAAGCCGCGTGCAGAAGCTGGTGCAGGTTACGGATATCTCCGTTTATTCCCAGTCTTATGACGGTAAGGCGCTTTTCTGGCTCAACGACGCCGTGACCGGCGAAGCCCTGGAAGGGGCCGAGATTACCTACGGCGGCAAAACCGCCGAGACAGACGGCGAAGGCATCGCGGTTATAGACATCGGCAGGATACCGGAAGCGTACAGCCTTGAGCGGATGTATCATTTGGACGGCTCGTTCTATTACCCGCTGGAGACGCGGATTACCCATGAAGACCGCGTCTTCGCGGACTTTATCGGGGCGCTGGAGAAACGGGAAAGGACGGCAAGGGACGACTATTACGCCTATGTTTATACCGACAGAGAGGCGTATATGCCGACCGACACTGTGCGTTTTTACGGGTACATCACCCCGCGCAGCGCTTCATATGACATGCCCGAAAGCCTTGTGCTGGACTGGACGGACGGAGGCAGATACCCCGAGGGGATAGAGATAGCGGTTGGCGAAGGCGGGGCGTTCCAGGGCGAGATAGGCTTTACCGACCATATAACGCGGTGGATGTCGGTTCCGCTGTTATTGGACGGCGAGGAAGCCGCCGCGATGTCCTTTGTTATAATGGACTATGAAAAGCCGGTGTACACGATGGACATAACGGTGGATAAGCCCTATTACCGCAGCGGCGAGAGCCTTGAGGCGTCGTTGAATGTGAATTTCTACGACGGCTCCCCGGCCGGAGATGTGGAAGTAAGGGTGAACTTAGACGCAAACAACGCCGTTATGACGACCGAGGCGGACGGGACTGCCCAGGCCGTTTTCGGCCTACAGCCCGAGAACCGGATGCTGCCGTATAACAAATGGCTCCACGCAAGCGTCGAGGGGCAGGAAGACGTATATGTTTATGAAAGCGCGTTTGCCCAGTATTACCCGAGGGATTACGTGATGGATGCGTCGGCATTTAATGAAGACGGGAAGGCCGGACTGACGGTAAACACTTATAACATAGACTTCGATAAAGCCGAAACCGGCGAGTATTTCAAGTCTTACGACGAGGCCGAACTCTATGGGGAGCCAGCGGAGATGACCGGGGAGGCGGCGCTGTACCGCGTGGATTATATAAAATATCCCGACGGCCAGTATTATGATTTTATCAATAAGCAAACCGTAGACCGCTACAGATACGAGCGCGAGGAAAAACAGGTGGCGGAGTTTACTATAACCGCCGAAGACGGCGTTTACAGCGCGGAGCTCTTTGATTATCCCGAAGAGGATAACGAGGTCTATGGGTACTACTATCTGCGTATAATAATGGCATGTCCCGACGGGGAGACGCTGGAAGAGAGCGTAACGGTGCCGGGAGGCAACGATTACAGCTATTATTACAGCAACCCGGTCTACCGGTTCGTCAGCCCGGCTTCGGGAGCGGGAGAGACAGCCCGGATAGAACTTAGCGATTCAATGGGCGGGAGCCCCGAAACCGGGAGATTCCTCTATGCCCTCGTTGGCGACGGCGTTCTTGACGCGGGGACGGAGGAAGCGGCGGCCGGAGGCTCCGGCGTGGAGCTTGTGTTTAAGCCGGAGTACGCCCCCGGTGTATCCGTGGCAGGCGCTTACTTTGACGGGCGGCATGTCTATCCGGTATCGGAACTTAATTACGGTATGGGAATGTCTTCATGGAATTACGATACGGAGGACAGCAGGCTCAATATTACGATTAAACCCGATAAGGAGCGTTATGCCCCCGGCGGGGAAGTGACGCTGGATATTGAAATCACGGATAACGACGGCGAACCCGCCGCCGCCAGCTTTATTTTAAGCGCGGCGGACGAGGCCGCCTTCGCGGTAATAGATCAGAACGTCAACCCGCTGCGTGAAATGTACCCGTATAAATACCGCTATTATCTGCAATACGCGTCCTATAACGATATCTATAACTCGCTGGGCGGAGCGGAGGCGGGCGACAGCGGCGGCGACAACGCCCGCAGGGAGTTCGTTGACACGGCGGCCTTTATCCCCGGCGTATCGGGTGAGGACGGCAAGGCCCGGGTAACGTTCAAGCTCCCCGACAACCTCACCAGCTGGCGCCTTACGGCCCTGGCCTTTGCCGACGGCTATATAGGCGAAACCAATCTGCCGTTCACCGGCAATGCAAGGGAAAACATCGCGGCGGGGCTTCCGTTCTTTATCAACGAGGTACTCAACGCGGAATACCTCTCCGGCGACACTATCGGGTTAAGCATCCGCTCCGCCGGGAGCGCGGCCAGGGGAGGGGACGTGGTGCTCTACACGGCGCGGCTCACCGGCAAGGATGTTGACGACAGCCTCAGGGCCAGGGCCGGCAGTTACGCCTATTTCACGTTCGACCCGCTGCCGCCCGGCGTTTATAAAGTGCTTATTACCGCGACAATGGGCGAGTATAAAGACGCGATAGAGAAAGAGATAACGGTGGCCGATACCTTCATGGTTACGGAGCGGCATATGAGCGGAGACCTGAAGGACGGCATAAACCTGAGCTCCCGGCGCTTCCCGGTTGAGATGATTATGTATGACAGGGAAAACGCCCTGTTCTATGACATAATCTACGATCTGCTGACAGCCTACGCGAACAGGGCCGACAGGAAGATCGCAAGGGCCGCCGCCGGAGAGAAGATGAACGCGCTGGGAGGCGAACACCGTTACAGCGGGTACGACGGTATAAACGAATGGGGGGAGTGGAGCGCGAACGGCGTAAGGCTCTTTGTCTATGGCCGCTATGACCCCGTGCTTACCGCGAAGGCCATTATGGCGGCCCCCGAAATGTTTAACGCCGACGCTGTGATATACCTGCGCAATGTCATTGACGATGAGAATAGCGGTTATAGAGACCGCGCCGCCGCTTATATGGCGCTTGCTGCGCTGAGGGAGCCTATTTTGCCCGAGCTGAGGGCCGCTTTCACGGAGTCCCTTGACCGTGGCGGATACGGGCTTGAAGAGACCGTATTCCTGGCGACGGGCCTTGCCCTGCTGGGCGATACCGCCCCCGCGCTGGAATGGTATGACGAAGAACTGCGCGGGTATATCGTTACGGACTATGATTACCCCAGGCTTGTGAACGGGGACGGCGAGGCCTATAACTACCGCCTTACGGCCGGGGCCGCCGTCCTCGCCGCCGTGCTTGGACACGCGGATCATACGGGACTGATGAGCTATATATACCGGTACAGGTCTGACATGTATCTGCCGCACCTGGAGCTGGCGGTTTACGTCGGGGCGCATACCCCGGGAATCGGCGGCACAGCCCGGTTCAGCTATGAGCTGAACGGCGAGACCGTGACGGAGGATTTTGGTAAAAAGGCCTATATCTACCTGGAGCTGGGCCGCGAGCAGATGGAAGAAGCCGATTTTACGGTCTTGGAAGGCGATGTCGGTTATACCGCCTATTATGCGGGCGAACCGGACAGCGGCGGCGAGCCGCCCGAGGGCGTTTCCGTCGTCACATCCATAAACGCGCCGGATGCGGATGTGGGCGATACAGTCAGCTTTGAAACCACGGTGACGTTCGCGGAGGACAGTCAAACCGGTTATTTTGAAATCATACAGTCGGTGCCGTCGGGTTTGCGTTTTACCGGCGCGAAGCTGTTGAATTTCGAGGGGATAGGCTTTGGGGACTACTACGGCTCAGGGTATTACTACGCGGAAAGCCTGGGTTATGTGCGCTTCAGTTACTATGTGGACGACTATGAGCTGATCCACTTCCTTATCGGCCCGTCCGTTTATAACGACGACCGTATGCCGGACGCCGTGACCTTCAGGCTGGACGCGAGGGCCGTCCTTCCCGGCGATTATGTAGCCGAGGGAGCGGCTTACGGTTTCGAGGGCGGCGAGAGCCTTTATATTAACGACGGCGCCGGGCTTACGATACGTCAATGAAAATAATAATAGCCGCCTTATTCCTTGCGTTATTCCTGTCAATGCCGATGAGGACAAGGACAGGGGCAGGGGATATGTTTATCTGCCGGCACTACGACCCCGAAGGCTTTCACCGGGCTATTGAGGCCGCGCGAACCTATCCCGCGCAGGGAAGGATTCTCGCGGCCACATCCCCGCATTTCCTGCCTGCGATGTCGTTCACCGCGAGCCTTTTGAAGACGGCGGCGGAGCAGGATATAGTTTATGACACGGTTATCCTTATAGGGCCTAACCACGGCGGGGAAGGCTTGCCCGTAATAATCGGCGACAAGGGATGGGGCACCCCTTTCGGGATTATAGAGCCGGATACGATGGCGGCCGCTGTTTTGGCGAATATAAGGGCCTTGTCGGGAAGGTCGGAACGGAACGGCGAATGCCTGGAAGAAGACCATTCCCTCGCCACTGTCACCAGCTTTATTAAGTATTATCTGCCGGACGCGCGGATCGTGAGCGTAATGCTGTCCCGTGGCGTGACGACGGCGGATGTTGACAGCCTTGCCGGGGCTTTGAACGAGCTGGGTAAGGATAAAAATATATTGCTTATAGGCTCCATTGATTTCTCCCATTACCTTAACATAGAAGAGACGGCGCAGAAGGACGCCGAAACCGCGGAAATCATCAGCGTGGGGGACTACCGCAGGATGGAGCCGCTGGACAGCGCGCACCTGGATTCCCCGGCGGCGATGGCGCTGCTTATGCGCTGCGCCGAGCTTGCGGGGACTGGGCCTGCCGAACACTGGGACGGGGTTATAATGCCGGAATCCGGCACGGCCGCGGATATAGGGTATAGTTATCATACTTACGCTTATACTATTGAATTTCAATAGGGTAAATTTTATAATATATACAGGCGGTGCGCCGCAATGGCTAAGTTAGAGTATACCTTCCAAAACGATTTATTGTTCAAGACGCTGTTTGTTCAATATCCCGATTTGCTGAAGAGGCTTGTCGCGGAGCTTCTCTGCATCCGGGCGGACAGCATTGGCGAGTTCGTTATTATAAATCCTGAAATACCCCCGGAGGTCGTTGGGGATAAAACCTGCCGCCTGGATATTAATAAAATAATTTGAAGTCCTTGAGGTTAAAAGGCATGAGCAGTTGACGGACAGGTTATCCTTGCACTTTTTCGAGTTACCGAAATTACCGGAGGTGATCGATGTGAGCGACGAGTTAAAGTTATGGCTCTCGCTGTTTAAAGCGGAAACCGAGGAAGATTTGGAAAAAATACAGTCATTGGGGGTGCCGGTCATGGAACGGGCTATCGGGGCTTACCGGCACATCACCGCGACGGACGAGTTTAGGGAGCTGGAGCGCCAGCGGCATTACGCGGCGATTAATAGAGCGACATTACTGGACAATGCCCGGCGCGAGGGTGAGGCATCTGAGCGTGAAAAGTGGCAGGGAATAGTCGCGGATAGGGACTCGGTCATTGCGGTCAAGGATTCGGTAATAGCTGATAGGGATTCGGTCATTGCGGACAAAGACGCCATAATAGCGGAACTCCGCGAGCGGATGAGAAACGCCAGATAAACTAAAATTTGCTATCGCTGTTTAAAGCGGAAACCGAGGAGGATTTGGAAAAAATCCAGTCATTGGGGGTACCGGTCATGGAACGGGCTATCGGGGCTTACCGGCATATCACCGCGACGGACGAGTTTAGGGAGCTGGAGCGCCAGCGGCATTACACGGCGATAAATAGAGCAACATTGCTGGACAATGCCCGGCGCGAGGGTGAGGCATCTGAGCGTGAAAAGTGGCAGGGAATAGTCGCAGATAGGGACTCGGTCATTGCGGATAGGGATTCGGTAATAGCTGATAGGGATTCGGTCATAGCAGACAAGGACGCCATAATAGCGGAACTCCGCGAGCGGATGAGAAACGCGAAATGAGGGGGATGAAAATGAAAAAACGGCGCAATATCCGGCGCGCGGTGATCCTGTTCGACGCGGCGCTAATAATGACGATCTCGGTATTTATTATATATCTGTATAACATTAGCGTCACGCCCCCCGCGGCTGCGATCAACAATGACGCCGCGCTTATCGCGTCGCCTGTGACGCTCTCGTCAACCGGGTTGTCTGGCCAGTCTTTGACAGCCCCGCAGCCGAGTATCCCGCTGCCCGCTCCCGCAAAGACATCGGAACCGCCCGCCGAAACGCCGGAACCTAAGAGCGCCGTGTTAATATTCTGCGGCGATATCCTGCTGGACGGTTCGGTGAGGGGGCGCATAGAATCCACGGGGCTGGACTCCGTCATTTTTCCCGAACACCGAGGGCCTTTTATCCATGCGGACATAGCAATGGCAAATTTAGAAAACTCCGTCTCTACCCGGGGCGCCGCGATGGAGGATAAGCAGTATACATACCGCGCCGACCCGGAGTTCCTCAAGCTGCTTACCGATATGGGCATCGACATCGTAAGCGTCGCGAACAACCACACGCTGGATTTCGGCAGGGACGCGTTCGCGGATACATTGGATTATCTAACCCAATATGGCATTGATTATGTGGGCGGGGGCAGGGATAAGGCCGAGGCCGTCCTGTGGCGGGTTTTGCCCGCGGGGGATAAGACGGTGGCCTTCCTTGCGGCGTCCCGGGTTCTCCCTGTCGTGGATTGGTACGCTGGGGCAAGCCGCTCCGGTTTATTCAGCACCTACGACCCGGCCGAGCTTAATGAGCAAATAGCGCTGGCCTGTGAAGAAGCCGATTATGTGGCCGTTTATGTGCATTGGGGCGTCGAGCGCACCGATATGCCGGTGCAGTACCAAAAGGACATGGCTCATGGGTACATAGACGCCGGGGCGGACATCGTAATAGGCAGCCATCCCCATGTTTTGCAGGGCTTTGAGTATTATAACGGCGGGCTGATCGCTTACAGCCTGGGTAATTTCATCTTCAACGATTCAAAGAAGGACACCGCGGCGCTGGAAATAACGATAAACCCTGACGGCGGCTTGACCGCGAGGGTCCTTCCATACGAGATCATTTACCGCCAGGTGTCCCCGATCACCGACGGGGAGCGGCTTGAAGCCATGAGGGATTATTTGACGGAAATATCGTTTAACGCCGCTATCGGCGAGGATTATGTGATTTATCAGCAATAATATGTTATAATATACTGCGGTTACAATATATTCTTGCCAATAGGAGTGATCACTTGACGGAATTTGTCGCGCTGTTCGTCAGCGCCGGGCTTACCGCCCAGGAGGCGCAAATCGTTATTATTTTAGGATTGGCGATGTTTATTATTTTCGCGCTGCGCTGCTTGGTCGCCTCCTTGTATAAGAGTCAGCTTAGGCTGGTAAAAAAGGGGTTTAAAGAGTCGTATAAAGGTAAAGAGGACGCCGAGAAGAACCCTTCGCCGTTCTTTAAGCGCGCCGCAAAGGACTATATAACGTTAGGCGAGGCC
>JAISVU010000181.1 GCA_031271375.1 Clostridiales bacterium
GTTTTAAGTGTTTCGTCGCTGCCAAAGATTTTTGTTATGTTTTCTAAGAGCTTTAAACTTGCCATAGCGGCGAATTCTCCCGTTTTTTCGCCATTATGGAGTTTTATCTATATTGTCAATCTACATTGCGTTCGTTGATTTAATTCATTGCCATTTGCTGCTCATTCTCAAGTTGTTGACATTAAATTATAGAGGGGTTGACAATTACGACAATAAATGTTATATTGTGTAATTAATTAACATATATGCAAGCAGGTTATAGTAAGGGGAATAATCTATGGCGCGGTATTTGCTGAAAAGGTTCTTTCTTTGCATGATCGCTGTGATGTTTTCCGTTTTTATTAACTTCGCGTTGGTTCGCCTTGCTCCCGGAGACCCTATTTCTATAATGGCGGGGATTGAAAAACCCAATCCGCTGATGATTGAAGCCCTCACAAAGAAGTATGGGCTGGACAAACCCATAATCGTCCAGTTCGGCATGTATCTGCAAAATGTTTTCCGCGGGGATTACGGCTTCTCATACCGCAGCAATCTGCCGGTAACAACGCTGATATCGGAACGGGTGGGGCCAACGCTGCTATTGAGCCTTACTTCGCTGGGATTGTCTATCCTTTTGGGCTGCTGGCTGGGCTTGCGCGCCGCGCGTAAAAAAGACACCTTATTTGACCGCTTCTTCTCCAATTTGGCTTATGTATTGGACGCTATGCCCAACTTCTGGCTGGGGCTTATGATGATGCTCTTATTCGCGTCCACTTTAAAGCTGCTGCCCACCGCGGGAATGATTGACGTTCGCGCCGGGTACACGGGCTTTCAAAATATACTGGATATTTTAAAACATATGATTCTGCCTGTTTCATGCACGACCTTTTTGATGATGCCGGGTTATTACCGTATAATGCGGGCCTCCGCCCTCCAGGCGATGAATGAGGATTATGTAACATTGTTCAGGGCGGCGGGAATGCCAAGAAAACAAGTGTTCCGTTCATATGTGCTGAAGAACGCCGTGCTTCCGGTGGTGACAATGATCGGGATGAGCCTCGCGTACAGCATAATGGGCGTAGCGTTGATAGAGATAGTTTTTGCCTGGCCCGGAATGGGCCGATTGCTGCTGGATTCCATTAACAAGAGGGATTATGCCGTCTTGAGCGGCATTTATTTGATACTGAGCATTTCAATAACGGCGGCGACAGTCCTGTTGGACGCGGTGTACGCGTGGATGGATCCGCGCATAAGATTGAGCTAGACTAGGAGGCCCAGATGTCCGCTGAATTTGCGGTAAAATCAAAAAAGGCATTTAAACGCGCTATGGGGATAACCCCGTTACGGATAGGGATGATTCTTTTTATCATGATACTCTTAGCCGCCATTTTAGCCCCGATTATCGCGCCATATGACCCGAAAGCCCTTTTAGGCGGTATACTTGAGCCACCAAGCCAGGCCCATCCGCTGGGTACGGATAACTTCGGCAGGGACTTATTAAGCCGGATTATACACGGGACGCGGTCATCGCTGATTATCGGCTTTCTCGCCGCTGGGATATCCGGCGTTATCGGAATTGTCGTAGGCGCAGTGTCGGGGTACTTAGGCGGCGCGGCGGACAGGGCGCTGACATTTGTTATAAGCATATTCGATATGACGCCGGCGTTCTTTTTAGTCCTCATTGTTATCGCGCTGTTCGGCGGCAGCATAATAAACGTGGTTATTGTCGTGGGCCTTACCACATGGACGGCCAACGCCAGGCTTATGCGCGCCGAGACGGTGTCGCTGCGGGACAGGGTGTTTGTACGCTCGGCGGAGGTCGCTGGGGAGGGCAAGTGGCGGATACTGCTGCGTCATGTGGTTCCAAACGGCATCTATCCGCTGGTTGTGAACACGACGGCAAATATATCCGGGGCGATACTGATGGAAGCGAGCCTTTCCTTTATCGGCCTCGGGGATGCCAATATCATCAGCTGGGGGCAGATTGTACTGGAAGGCCGCAGCTATATCAGCACAGCCTGGTGGATAAGTTTGTTCAGCGGCCTCTCCATCGTGCTGACCGCCTGGACATTCTTCCTGATAGGCGACGGGCTTAACCGTTTCCTTACGCCTAAGCTGCAGCAGAAAACTTGATTACTAAAAAGGAGTGATCCTTTGGCTCTCCTAGAAATAAAGAACCTTGATGTACGGTATATAATGAAAGAGCGGCAAGTCCTGGCCTGCGACGATGTCAGCCTATCCGTTGAGGAGGGGGACAGCATAGGAATCGTGGGGGAGTCCGGCTCGGGAAAGTCCACTATGGCAATGTGCGTGCTGGGGCTTCTGCCTAAGGATACCACACGCACGTCGGGGGAGATTCTCTTTCAGGGCGAAGACCTTGTGAAGCTCACCGAACAGGGCTTTGCCAAACTGCGTTGGAAGAGCTTGTCGGCGGTGTTTCAAAAGTCGATGAACAGCCTTTCCCCCGTCCATAAGGTATGTAAGCAGATGTTCGACATATACAGGGTTCATACGCCGGGAGCCGATGAGAACGCCTGTAAGGCAATGGCGGGGGCGTTGCTGGATAAGGTAAACCTGCCGCAGTCTGTGCTGAACCTGTATCCCCATCAGCTTTCAGGAGGTATGATACAAAGGATATCCATTGCCCTGTGCCTGATGTTTGACCCGGCGCTGATTATACTGGACGAGGCCACAACGGCCCTTGACGTAGTTACCGAGAGCCAGATACTGAGGGAGCTTACGAAGCTGAGAGAGGCCTCGGGGATTACCTGCATGATGATCACGCATAATATGGCCGTCGTCGCGGGCAGCTGCGATAAAGTGGCGGTAATGTACGCGGGCAGGCTTGTTGAGACGGGCATGACGGCGCGTGTTTTGACGGAGCCGAGGCATCCGTATACCCAGGGCCTTTTGGCTTCCTTCCCTACGTTTGAAGGCAAAAAACAGGCGCTCAAAGGCATACCGGGTTCATTGCCGGATTTAAGCGGGGAGATACCGGGCTGCGTCTTCGCGTACCGCTGCCCCCATGCCGCAGAGCGGTGTTTCAATGAAAAACCCGTTATGACGGAGCATGAGCCGGGGTGGAAGTCGGCGTGCTGGTTAGGGCCGAGATAAAGAAGGGCCGAGAGCCCAGATAGTTAGTTATTGAAAAATCGTTTGACGTAAAGCTAATGCGCGGCGCGGCTTCCAGACGCGCCGGGACTTGCAGTGAATTCCAGCTTCGACGCGTCAGCTGTGCACACATAAGAACGTGTGCACTGGCTGCGCCCTACGATGTAAATAATTATTTTCGCTGGTTGGAACACTAGCAACTAGCTCCTAGCGGCTATGGGAGATGATTACAATGGACAAAAAACATAAAACGCTGGAAGTTTTAAACGTCGTTAAGCATTATAAACAGCGGGGTATGAAGCATAAAAAGCAGCCGGTCAAAGCCGTTGACGGGGTGAGCTTTTCGCTGGAGCGGGGCGAGACGCTCGGCGTTATTGGCGAGAGCGGCTGTGGGAAGAGTACGCTGGGCCGGCTGTTGGTCCGGCTTGAGCCGCTGACGGGCGGCGATATTATTATTAACGGCAGGAGCGCGGAAGACGCCGATATGTCTAAAAAAGCCGCGCGACTGGCCTTTCGTAAAACCGTTCAGCTGATATTCCAAAATCCATATGAATGCGTTGATCCCAGGGAAACGGTAGAGAAGGTGCTTATGACGCCCCTGCGCCTCCATTCAATCGGCGCGAACGACAGAGAGCGGAGGCGGCTCTGCGTGAAGGCTCTTGAAACGGCGGGGCTCCATCCCGCGGAGGATTTCATGTCGCGCTATCCCTATGAATTGTCCGGCGGCCAGCTCCAGCGGATTGCGATAATGAGGGCAATGTCCCTCGGCCCGTCCTTTGTTGTGGCTGACGAGGCTATATCAATGCTGGATATATCGGTCAGGGCGGACATCCTTAACCTGCTGGACGCCCAGGTAAAGAAGGAAGGGGCGTGCATGGTCTTTATCAGCCATGACATTGCCTATACGCGTTATATATCCGATAGAATCGCCGTGATGTACCTGGGCCGTATTGTAGAGAGCGGCCCCGCCGACCTGGTTCTCGCGAATCCATTGCACCCATATACCAAGGCGCTGATATCCAATTCGGCCTCAATTCGCCCCGGTGAGAAACGCCGGGTTATTGACATCAAAGGCGAGCCGCCGACGCCTATCGGCACCGGCCCCGGCTGCTATTTCGCCCCGCGCTGTTATATGCGAGGGGAACGCTGTGATAAGGATTACCCCGAGCTGAAAGACACAGGGGAAGGGCGGCTGTGCAGCTGCTTTGAGCTAGGAGGATAAAAAGTATGAGCAAAGAGAGCATATTATCGAACATCCCGGACTATGAGGCGTTTCTTACCGTGGACGAGTTAAACGGCGCTTTAATCCGGCTGGGACGTGAGTATCCCGATAGGGTGGCGGTCTTTGAGGCGGGGCGCAGCCGTAAAGACCGTCCTATAATGTGCGCCAAGCTGGGCAACGGGCCAAAAACAGCCTTATTGTACGGATGCCCCCATCCCAACGAGCCTATCGGCGCGATGATGTGCCACTATATGGCAAGAGCCCTGGCTGAGGATAAGGCTTATTTGGAGAGCCTGGGATTCACGCTCTATATTATCCCTGTCTCCGACGTTGACGGAACGGTTCTTAATGAAGGATGGTTCAAAGGCCCTTTTACGATCTATAACTACGCAAGGAACTACTTCCGCCCGGACGGGGAACAGCAGGTTGAATGGACATTCCCGATGAAATATAAGAGGTATGAATTCAACGCCCCGATTCCGGAGACGCAAGCCCTTATGCGGCTTATAGACGAGATTAAGCCGGATTTCATCTATTCCCTGCACAACGGGGGGTTCGGCGGCGCTTATTGGTATGTGGGCAATGCCGGAGGGGATGACCTTTACAAGGCTTTCCACAAGGCGGCTGAACGGGGGAAGGTGCCGCTGGATCTAGGCGAACCGGAGATGCCTTTCGCGGAGAGCCTGGCCCCGGCCGTGTATAAAATGCCCTACGCCGCCGATATGTATGACTTTTATGAAAAGTTCGGCGGGAAGGATCCATTGGACATGATGTCGGCGGGGGAATGCAGCGCTTCTTACGCGGGGCCGGGAACGGCTATGCTTGTGACGGAGCTGCCGTATTTCTATGACCCCAGAGTTGACAGCGTTAAGACGTTGGATTACCCCCGGCGCGAGGCCGCTTTAGGGAAGCTGCGGCTTATCCAGAATCGTATGGCCTTTATTAAACGGCATTATGAACAGCTCAAGACCTACATAAGCCCGGACAATCCCTTTGCGGGGATGATAGCTTCGTCCGTGCGTTTGGCCGAGGGTTCCGACGAGAGCCAGCGGGTCTTCATTATGGATAACCCGGATTTTGATAAGCCATGCAAAGAATCCGAAGCTTTTTCAAACGACCAGATGACAAGGTTTTATAATCTGCTTGGCGGAGGGTTGCTGCTCAGGAGCGCGGAGTTTGAGCTGGAACGCTTTGACGGAGCGGAGGCCCCGGAGGCGTTGTTAAACATTGCAAATGAAGCGAAGGAAATCCTGAAGAGCGAAGCCGCTGCGCTGGAGGCGGATTTGGATTATTCGGTTATACCTATCAAAAGCCTTGTGGGGATTCAGCTTGAATGCGGGTTGTCCCTCATGGAATATATAAGAGACAATAAGGAGGAAAGCAAATGAAGAAATTTATCGCGCTTATGCTCACGGCCCTGTTGGTAATGGGTATCGTAAGCGGATGCGGCACCCCCGCGAATGACGACGGCTCGGCGGCCCCAGCCGTCCAGCCCGCCGACGAACCGGCGGAGGATGAGCCCGCGGCGGAACCGCAAGCGGACGGCCCGGTGCAAGGCGGAACATTTATAACCGTCATCCCCGGCGACCCGGAAACCTATAACCCTAATATGGCTATGGACGAGGGCGGCGGAATGGTCGCGTTCCAGATGTACAACAACCTGGTTATGCTCACGTCGGACTACGATATCGTTCCCGACCTCGCCGAGAGCTGGGAGTATAACGAGGACAACACCGTTCTTACGTTCAAGCTGCGCGAAGGCGTCAAATGGCATGACGGCGAGGATTTCACTGCCGAGGACGTAGTGTTTACGATGAACACGATTAAGGAACAGAACTGGGCGTCGTCGTCGTCACTGACAAACGTGGTGTCCGTGGAGGCGCCGGACGATTATACCGTGGTCTTCACGAGCTCCGCGCCCGACGTGACGCTGCACGCGAATCTGGCCTGGTTCAGCATGTATATACTCCCCAAGCATATCCACGAGAATACGGACTGGGCGTCGAATCCCGTATTTAACAGCTATGTCGGGACAGGGCCGTTTAAGTTCGTATCGGCTCAGACCGGCGTTATGGTAGAGTTTGAGGCGAATAAGGACTATTTCGGCGAAGGCCCTTATATCGACCGGCTTATCTTCCAGATTGTGCCCGACGCCCAAACCGAGCTGCAGATGTGGAAGAACGGCGAGATAGACTATATGTACAACAGCCTGATGGGCGCGGACGCAGAGTTTTATGAGAACGACCCCAATACGAACGTGCGTTTGAATATGCTCTGTAACCGCAACTACATCACGTTTAACTTCCAGAAGGAAGACAACCCCTTCCTGGATGTAAGATTGCGCAGGGCCCTCAGCCTCGCCCTAGACAGGGAGCAGATATTTAACGTGGCCCTCAGCGGCCTCGGCGCTCCCGCCGAGTATTACATCTCGCCGATGTATGACTGGGCTTTGAACGAGGACGCGAAGATTCCCGCGAGGGATGTTGAAGCGGCAAAAGCCCTGCTGGTTGAAATGGGTTATACCCCCGACGCCGACGGCATCTATTTCAGCTTCACGCTCCCCACCTTCATGGCGCAGAACGAGCTGGTGGTTATTCAGTCTAATCTCAGGGAAGCCGGCATAGACATGACAGTGGAAATGATGGATCAATCGGCCTGGATGGAAAAGGTTCTTATGGCTCAGGACTTTGACGTTACGCTGCTCGGCGGGGATCAGGGCCCTGAGGTCAGCTCCATCGGGGCGCGCATCGGAACGGGCGGTTCGGTTAACGTAGGCTTGTACTCAAACCCCGAGGCGGACGACCTTCTCGCCCGCGGAGCCCAGACCGGAGACCTTGCGGAACGCGCCGAGATTTATAAAGAGGTTCAAGCCATCATGGCCGAGGATTTGCCGATGGTTATTATCACCGACACCGGTATGAAATACGCGGCGTCCACGAATGTCCACGGCCTGCCAATGGTGGACGACGCGGTAAGGCCGTTAATCGGTAAGTTGAACCTCTCACGGGTCTGGATAGAGGAATAAACTAATGCCGTCAGTATATAAGGTTCACAGGCCCGTCATAGGCGGAGCGGAGCAGGTTGTTTTTACGCTGGACGACGATGCGTCAAAGCCGGTGTTATTAATACTGCACGGCGGCCCGGGGGAGCCGATGGCCCCTTCGCTGGACGAGCTTGAAGACCTTGCCCGGCGTTTCGTCGTGTGCGTATGGGAACAGCGCGGCGCTGGCATGTCATATGAGAGCGGCAAAGCCCAAAAGCTGACTATCCCGCTGTTCGTGTCGGATACCGTCGCAGTCGCCGAGTTTTTATTAAAACTCTTCAAACGGGAAAAGCTGCTGCTGATGGGCTTTTCTTGGGGAACGCTGTTGGGGCTTATGGCGGCGGCCAAAGCGCCGCATCTCTTCTCCGCTTACATCGGCGTGGGCCAGCTCGCGGATCAGGCGGCCAGCGAACGCGACGCGTATGACGATGCGCTGGCAAAGGCAAAAGCCGCCGGGGATGCGAAGTCTGTCAGGTTTATGACCATGGCGGGAGCCCCTCCCTACAGCGGCAAGGCCGCAATGAACAACATACGGAAGGAGCGCGCCGTTTTACGCAAGTACAGCGATAATCCGGCAAAAAGCCCCAGCTTGCTTAAATATGCGTTGAAGGTCTTCACCTGCCCATACTACCGCTTAGGCGATAAGCTGAACTTCTTCCGGGGGCTGACCTCCGGGATCGCGCTCTTTGACGATGTAATGAAACTGAGGCTTATCGACGAGGTGCCATCGGTTTCAGTGCCTGTGTACGTTATGCAGGGTAAATACGACATGCAGACCAGGCCGGAACACGCTAAAGCCCTTGTGGATAAACTGGACGCCCCGGTTAAAGAATTTTTCTTGTTCGACAAGGCGGGGCATTCGCCCTACGGGGACGATAAGGAAGGGTTTTTGAAAACGCTGGATTCAATTATATCAACATTGTCGTAGAGCCTGACCTGTAGGGCGTGTCGATTATGGCACGCCCTACTTTTTTTGTTACCGGACGGGACTAATCTCAAGTTGAAGACTAATATAAAAGGCAAATACGTATAATAAGTTACACGGGCAAAGGGGCGTGACTGCGTGGATGATTCGGAAGACTTGAAAGCATTGACAGAATCTATTCTTAACTGCTACCGGCAAAGCGGGGCGC
>JAISVU010000255.1 GCA_031271375.1 Clostridiales bacterium
TTTTTGCGTTGACACTTTACATATAAGACACGCGCTAGAAATGGCTTCGCTTGTTACTTCGAATTTCCAGTTGTTTTCCGCGAATTCTGTCATTTTTGGTGAGCGTTTAGCTAGTTAAAATCCTTATTTATGATAAGAGACGGATAAAGACGTGATACAGAAGCGCACTCATCAATGATGTCAAATATTTTGAAAACACTTGACAGACATAAAAAAGCATGGTATACATATATTAAATCAACATATGTATAATATCTGAGGCGGTGCTTTTTTGAATTCCGATGACATTATCAAGCGGGTAACTGACGGATTTTCCGATGTGTATACGCATTTTAAGGAGTTCCAGCATAATCCCGAATACCGTGATTACTGGGGCAAATGTATAGAAAGCGCTGCGGACAGGGATTTTCTAATATGCGTCATTTTCTGCAACGATACATTTGCCATCCCGCCGGTCAAGACCTTCCTGACTCATTACCGTGAAGATATCATTAAACTCACGGGAGACAAGCAAGCCAGGCTGGACACCTTCGTCAAACGCGGAATAGGCGCGTTCTGGGGCATGGTCTTTAAAAGCGTCCTGGGCTATACAGAGCAAAAGAGCGTTTCGGTATCAATGAACGATTACTTCATGGTCAAGACGGCTAGCGTCTTCGCCGGGAAACCGGAAAACCCGTCATGGAGGATATAAATGAATGTCACGGTTCACAGAGGCGCGCGGCAGATAGGCGGCTGCGTGACGGAAATAGCATCCGATGAATGCCGGGTTTTCGTCGATATCGGCGAGAACCTGCCTGGCACGGGCTGCCCGCTGCCGCCGATAGAGGGTCTGACGGCAGGGGATGGCTCAAAGAGCGCTTTATTCCTCACCCATTACCACGGCGACCATATAGGGCGGCTGGACAAGGTATTGCCCGATATCCCGGTATATATAGGCGAAACCGCCAAAAGTATTTTATTGAATCTGGCGGAGCGCATTTATCGGGATAGGCTAGAGATGTACGAAAGGCTGATGACCTTTAAGCCTTTTAAAAGGATATATGCGGGAGATATTTCGGCGCTGCCGGTTCCCTGCGACCATTCGGCTCTCGACGCATTCATGTTCTTAATCGAAGCGAAGGGGCTGCGTATCCTGCACACTGGGGACTTCCGGCTTCATGGTTCAAAGGGGAGGCTGACTCTTGAGCTCTCGCTTCCTATGCTCGGCGATATTGATTATATGGTATGCGAAGGGACTGTTCTCTCCCGGGACGGGCAGCCGCCCATGAGCGAGCATGACCTCCTCGTGAAGGCAAATAAGATGATGGCTGAAAAGCCCTATGTCTTTGTACTGTGTTCCTCGACTAACATAGAACGCATTGCCGCGTTCTATCACGCAAACCCCAAAGGCCGGATGTTCATTTGTGACAGCTACCAAAAGAAGCAGCTTGAAGCAGTCGGAGAGCGTCATAACTTCAACAGGGTTTATGATTACGCACCGAACCTTGACAGCCATATGAAAGATAAAGGCTTCTGCATGCTGGTTCGTCAGGGGGAGTTTTTCAGGCGGGTCATGGAGAAGTTTATGGGGGAGAACGCGGAGAACTGCCTGGTTATCTACTCAATGTGGACGGGATATCTGGACAGGGAGGCCGGGAATCAGGGACTGATCGATTTCCTGAAACCCTATCGCTACAGGGTGCTTCATACAAGCGGGCACGCTTCGGCGGAGGATATAAAGCGGCTGTATGAGCTTGTGCGACCTAAGCGGGGGTTAATCCCGATACATACCGACGCGCCACAGCGGTTCGCGGAAATTGTGCCGGAGAGCAAGCTGGTATTACTAAACGACGGCGAGGTTTTAAATTTAAACGACAAATAAAACGGGGGTTATTAGAATGCTGGGAGCAATTATTGGCGACATCATAGGGTCGCGTTTTGAGTTCGATAACCACAGAAGCAAGGATTTTGAGCTGTTTCATGAAGAATGTTTCTTCACCGATGACAGCGTTATGACTATTGCCGTCGCTAAAGCGATAATGGAGAGCAAAGGAGACAAAAGCAGGCTGGGCGGGCTTTGCGTCAAATACATGCAGGAAATAGGCCAAAAATACCCGGACTGCGGGTATGGGGGCAGGTTCATGGGCTGGATGTTTAGCGACGACCCGAAGCCTTATAACAGCTACGGCAACGGCGCGGCAATGCGGGTCAGCCCGGCCGGGTTCGCGGCTAAAAGTCTTGAGGAGGCCGAAGAACTGGCCGAAATCGTTACCGAGGTAACCCATAACCACCCGGAGGGTATCAAAGGGGCGAAGGCAACCGCCGCCGCCGTTTATATGGCGCGGCAAAACGCCTCGAAAAGCGAAATTCTGAAGTATATCGAGGACAATTATTACCCGTTGGATTTTATGGTTGACGATATCCGGGATTCATATGAGTTTAACGAAACCTGTCAGGAAACCGTACCCCAGGCCATTAAATGCTTCCTTGAGTCGGACTCCTTCGAGGACGCCATACGCACGGCCATATCAATCGGCGGCGACAGCGATACGGTTGCCGCTATCACCGGAGGCATCGCCGGTGCCTATTATAGCGTTCCGCCCTTATTCAAGGAACGCGCGATTGGCTGCTTGGATGAGTACCTTAAGGGCATTTATAAAGAATGGAGAAAAGCATACCCTCACGGTGCGGTGAAACCGTGGTTTTTGTCGGTCCGTGAGGAGAGAAGCGGTTATTATCCTCAGATTATGATAGTCGGACGCCCAGATAGACTATATGAAGATTACGACGAAATAGACCACAACGCACCCGAGGAGGAAAGGGAGCCATTGGACAGGCCGTTTTTTTCGGACGACGAATTAAAAGCGGTTCAGGACCGGTTCCATGCTCTCGTTCTTGAACGTAATGAATACAATAACGCTTACCTGGCAAAAGCGGATAAACGGCTGCCGAAAATCACTAATACTACAAAAGTCAATGATTCGGAGTGGTATCCCGTTATAGGTATGTACGGCGGGTTTAAATACCGGCTCACGGTACGCGACGGCGGCCCGCTGTTAATTGTTGAAAGCTGGTGCAGAGTTTCGGGAGGTTCCGGGGAAAGGCACGAGATAACGCCGAAGGGCTGCTATTTAGTTTCCAGAGGCTTTGTATGAATAAAAAAACAGGAGGAATTAAAATGGATTATTCAAAAGAGCAAATCGTAAGCATGGTGCAAAAGGCCCTAGATAATCCGTCTTTGGCCTACAGGCGTAAAGTGTTTAAGTTCCGTGGTCCCAGAAGCGGCGAGAGGTATACTGAAATAGCGGCTGAAGAACTGCTGAAGCCGGAAAATTTTGATAAGCTCGGCACGATACCTCGGATTGACCGCGAGGATTACAGGGCAAAGAGCCATGACGGGCTTGCGAATAAGCGGATGCCCGATAATTCTAACCGGCAGGAGAACTGGATAGCCAAAAGGCTTTTCGGCAAGAGCTTTGATCATATCGGCGAGTTTATAGACTTTGAAACGCCGTTAAAGAAAAGCGCCGCCGACAGCGCGGGAAAAATTGATTTGATAGCTCACAGCAAAACCTCCGGAAAGACGTATATGCTGGAGCTAAAGCGGCCTGAAAGCGACGAAACCCTGCTACGCTGCGCGTTGGAGATTTATACGTATTACAAGACGGCAAATCACGGCAACCTGCTTAAAAGCTTCAGCCTTCCGGGGGAATCCGCGATTCCCGGAATATTGGTATACATAAAGTCCCAGGCATATCAGGATTTCATATCGGAAAGCTGCCGTACCGTGAGGATATTGATGAAAAAACTGGGCGTTTC
>JAISVU010000355.1 GCA_031271375.1 Clostridiales bacterium
TCTGTTGAAGGCAGCGACGCCTACTCCGTCGGTGTAACCCTCAAGGACGGGGAAATAACAGACTGTTCATGCGACTGCCCCTATGACTGGGGAGAATACTGTAAGCACCTAGTCGCCGTATTCTACGCGCTGAGGGACGGACTGAAGACCGCCCGCAAAGCGGCGGTTTCGGCCAAGCCTAAGCCCCCGAAACTTGACCTGGCGGAAATACTCCAAAAGGCTGATAAACCCGCGTTAATTGCCATTATAACAGAAATAGCCGAAGAGAACAGCTTTATCAAAGACAAGATTTTATTGAAGTTCTCGGATGACCGCGGCATGGCCGAACGGGCACGCAGCCTTATAAAAAGCGCGGTGAAGCGCGCTATGAGGCGCGGTTTTGTGGAGTACGCCGACGTTGACAGCGCGGTCGAGGGCGCCGAGGCGGCGCTTAAACTGGCCGAAAAACAGCGCGAGGCTGGAAATCTATTTGAATGCGCTGAGATATGCGTCATCGTGGCCGAAGAAATGATGGATCTGATGAACAGCTGCGACGATTCGGACGGGACGGCCGGGGGAATGATATCGGAGGCAATTTCCCTAATTTCGGATATGACCGGCAATATCCCCGAAGGATATCACGATGCGGACAAGCTGCTCAAGCGCCTTATGAGTCACGCGGACAGTAAGATATACGACGGGTGGACGGACTGGAGGATGGACATACTGGCCGCCTGCGTCCCGCTTTGCGGAGACTCCGCCAGACGCGGGACGTTTGAAAGCTATTTTACGCGGATGCGGATGAAAGGCGATGAAAACGAGTGGGGAAGGCGTTATGCCGAAAGGAGTGTTCAGCGGATAGCCCTGAGCCTAATTTCCCGATTCGACGGCCCGGAACGGGCCGAGGCCTTTATGGCGGAGAACCTGGACAATCCCGATTTCAGAAGGGAATTTATTGAAATGGCCCTTAGGAAAGGAAATCCCGCTGAGGCCCTTAAACTATGCCTTGAGGGCGAAGCTGCCGACGCGGAATACCCTGGGCTTGTATCCGAGTGGAAGAAATACCGATACACGGCCTACGAGCGCCTTAACGATATCCCCGGGCAGAAAACCCTTGCGGAGGAGTTTTTAAAAGGCGGCTCTTTTGAGTATTATGAAAAATTCAAGGCCATTTACACAGCGGGCGAGTGGCCTGGCATCCTTAACCGCCTGCTGGACGACCTGGAGAAGAACCCGCACGGCGCCTACACTAAAATACTGATACAGGAAGATTTAAAACCTCGTTTGCTGTTGTACTGCCATAAGTACCTAAATACATTGCCCCAGCTGTATAAGCACCTTCTCCCCGACTATAAATCCGAAGTCGGCGAGATGTTCAAAAAAATCATAGCCGCCCAGGCCGGCCGGGCTTCAAACAGACGGGACTATAAGGACGTATGCGGTGTAATAAAACATTACGGAACCGCCTGCGGAAAAGCCGCCGCTAAGGAAATAAAACTCGCGCTTATGGAGAAATATCCGCGCCGGCCTGCGTTTATTGATGAACTGAATAAGGTTTGAGGCAGCTCATTTGTCAAAAAAACCAACTCATTTATTAAACATTCTTTATTACCATTTCCTATGGGGATTTCCTTGACAAAGCCGCTCCCGCATGTCTAATATATAATATATACCGTTTATTAGACGAGGGGGCGGTCATGTGGAGTATGGATACTGCCGTTGCTCTACGAACGAAAGCGCGCAGGACATAAGCCGTCAAAAGCGCGAGCTGCGCAAGCTGGGCATAAAAGAGGCAGACATCTATTTTGAGTACGAGAGCGGGGCGAAGGAGGACCGGGTTCAGCTTAACCGGCTCCTTGCCGCCGTTAATGACGGCGACACGATAGCGGCCACCGAGGTTTCAAGGCTGACGCGCTCGACGAAGCAGCTGTGCGAGATTATTGAACTGGCAAAGCGGCGGCGGCTCAAGCTCATTATAGGGGCCTTTGTAGTGGACTGCACCGACGGGCTGGATCCTATGACGGACGGGATGCTGAAGATGATGGGCGTTTTCGCCGAGATGGAGCGCGATATGATAAGCCGCAGGGTAAAGTCCGGCATGGAAAACGCCAAGGCCAAAGGGGTCAGAATAGGCCGCCCCAGGTCGGCGCCGGACAACCTGCCCGCCGCGTTTATCAGGCATTATCCCAAATACCGGGAAAAGCAGATAAATCTGACCGAGCTGTCGCGGCTCTGCGGCAAAACCCGGCAGACGGTTTATAATTACATCAAGGTCTATGAGCGGACATAAAAATGATAGTGACAAACCTCTCCGTCAACTAAAAAAATCGCAGTAAACCTCATAGTTAAAAAAGTTATCCGCACCTATATCAACCCGGAAAATGAGCGGGCCCAAAAGCTGTTGGAGATATGTTTTCTGGAGACGGGTTGTCCAACTTGTTTTAAAACGTCCCAGGACGGCGCAGAAGGCCCCTTAGAGGCTCTCAAAAGCCTTAAGGGAGAAAGTAGCACATCCCGAAGGAGAAAACGCAGTGGCGCGCGTTTTAGGGCGGTTTAAAGCGATGCCGCTTATAGATGACATTCCGGACGATAATATGAGGGTTTTGAATATAAAGGCATGCGTCTGCGCTGCTTTGGGGAAGCGCTGGACACCGATAATTATCAAGGCGTCGCGGTTATAAATTACACGGACAAAGAAACGCCGTTCACCCGTATAATCGGGCATAAGCATTTCGATCCGGGGAACCAGCAGCGAACCGTCATCAGCAGGGAGTTCAGCAGGGAATGGGAACCCGGGGCGGAGCCGTTCTATCCCGTCGGGAACGCGCGGAGCGTCGCGCTGTACCGTAGATACGCCGTTTTGGCGGAACAGGAAGAAGCCGTCACATTCGGGGGGCGGCTGGGCACGTTCCGTTACTACGATATGGACAAAGCCGTCGAACAGGCGCTTGCCTGCGCCGCAAAACTATTAAAACCTTGATATTATTGAGTGGCTTTACGTTTGCCGCCGAAAATCCTGTGCAGTATGGATTTCCTCACGGCGGGCCTGTGCTGCTTCGCGGCTTCCGAAGCATCCTTCGCCTGGGCTGCCGCCAGCTCGTTAAGCCGCTTGTTCTGGGTCAATAACTGAAAGACCCCCAGCTGCCGGATCAGCTGCCCGATGTGGCCGCTTTGGGTCTCGATTTGGATGTCCTTTTCCTTGACCTGGTCCCTCAAAAGGTTCACGTACTCGGTTAGATGGGCCTGTCCGTCTATGCCTCCGGCCGAGGGGCCGTCAACCAGTTCCACGTCTATAACCCCGCCCATAACGGTTTCAATAGCGGCCCTGCGCTCGTGGTGCAGCGAGCGCCTTATAAGCCGCTCGCCCTCCTCGTCAATACGTGTTACGCTGTCAACCTTAAACACATGCCCGGTCAACTCGTCCCTTAACTGAAACTTGAGCTTTTTGTAAATGGCTTCTTTGCTGATGCCCAGCTCGTTTGACAGCTGCTTGATTGTCTTCATTTGTATATCCCCCTTGTACCATAAGTTTAAAGGGGTTTTAACGCGCGCACAAGCATTTTCGTGCGCAAAATAGGACAAGCCTCGCGGGATATAGGAGCGTTATTCTTGCTTTTTCTCACGGTCTTTTTCCCGAGCTTTTTATGGTTATCAATGTATCGATAGATTGTACCCCGTGAAACGCCGTGTCTAGCGGCTATTTTTGTTATGGGAACGCCCATACTCAGTTCATCAAGAACTTCCTTCTGCTGTTGCTTAACGTTGTCCGCCCTTTCTTGCCGCCTTTACGAAATTTCTCATAGAACGTCCACACGGCTGCGTCGCCTTTCAAGAAACTGGGGTCAACGGCGCTCATCTGACGAAACCAGTTCCCATGTACGTTTAAACTAAATATAACATTTAAGACTTTTATGTCAACGTGTCATATATGTATCGTAAAAGCTAAATAGAACGCTCTATTTAATCTAAATAGAACATATAGATGCGGCATCCTTGACGTGCAGAACGGATTGCGAGTCTTAAGATTCCCGCTAAATCAATCGAATAAAATCACTGTACAATACGACGCGTAATGTGATATAATGTAAATTATAAGGCAACCGAAATAACTGTTACAGGGAGGTGAGCATAAGTGAGCATGATGAACACCCGCATAAACGGGGCGTCCCGCGGGATGATGAGCCATGCGGCCCAGGCCCAGAAGGCAAAGGAAAAGAGCAATGCCCAGCTGTCCTCGGGCAAGCGGATTACGAACGCCGCGGTGGACCCGTCGGCGATGTCTATCGTAGAGAAGATGATCGCGCAGCTGGGCGGCCTTAACCAGGCCTCGCGCAACGTCCAGGACGGCATTTCGATGATGCAGACCGCAGAAGGCGCGATGAGCGGCATCGGGGAGATGACGGCGCGCATCAACGAACTGACCGTTCAAGCGTCAAACGCCACCTACACTGAAGATGACCGCCGGGCGATGCAGCTGGAGATTGACCAGCTGGTGGAAGAGGTCAACGGGATGGCGAGCCGCACCGAGTTCAACGAGAAGAAGCTGCTGGACGGATCCCT
>JAISVU010000037.1 GCA_031271375.1 Clostridiales bacterium
TACGTTTATGAAATGCGATTTGACGAAGGCGCTTATGCGGGATATTACACCGGTTATCAGACAGACGGAATAATGAACGGCAGCGGCGTCTTCGTTTTCGACGCCGGTAATTACCGCGGGATATATGAGGGTGAGTTCGCCGATAATAAGCGCCACGGTCAGGGAAAGAACACCTATGCCAACGGCGATATTTATGAAGGCGGCTGGAGCGGCGGCAATAAATCCGGGGACGGCACATTTTGGAACGAGGCTGAGGAATATTACGTGGTCGGCGCCTGGAGAAACGACAGATTAAACGGATACGCCACCCGTTACAATGCCGCCTGGGAGGTAATATATCAAGGGGATTTCGTTAATGACCTGATGCAGGGGCACGGCACATATTATTACACAGACGGCGCGATGTATACAGGCGAGTGGCACGAGGATAAGCAAAGCGGCTCCGGTGAGATGATGTACGCCGACGGCGGCCGCTACGCCGGCGGTTGGAGCGGAGGTATGAGAAGCGGGGAAGGGACGCTGTTCGGCAGCGACGGAACGGTTATATACAGCGGGGCTTGGGTCAACGGCGAACCGGCGCCTGCGCGGCAGGCAGATCCCGGCATTGGCGCCGGGGAGAGCTCTGTCATTATCAGCGACATCGGCGGCCTGCCCGAGGCGAATGTAAAGGTATACAGATATAATGAGGTAATGGATACGCTGCTGCTGGAAGCCGAGGTTACGGTCAGCGGGTCGGAGCTTCCTGTCGCCATACCCGTATCGGGAAAAGGATGGGCTGCATTCCATATCTATATAAACGACGCGCCTAATCGGTTAGACCAGATTTATTTAGGCGATTAGGATATTCGAGCTTAATAATTTCTACAAGAGCTTCATACTGAGCCTTTACCGCAGTAAGCAGCTCACCGGCCACGTCATAAGCCTCCTGTTTCAAGGCCTGCTCCAGCCGGTAAACCGTTTCAGACAAACCGTCCATGCTTAGGTTTGCGGTTATGCCCTTTAAGGCATGTGCCGCTTTCCGCGCCGCCTCATAGTCTTTGGATCGCATCGCGTCCATAAGCGTATCATAGCTCTTATCCGCCGGGAACTTTTTTAATATGCTTTCGTAGGCTTTGCGGTTCCCGGCAAGGCGCGCAAGGCCCGACCGAACGTTTACCCCGCGCGCGGCAACGGCTTCAAGCAGGGAATCCCCTTCAATAACGGCCGCGCCGCCGCCGCTTGGCCCAGCGTCTTTAAACGCAGCGTCTGGAAGGTACTTTAATAAAACATGTTTCAGCGTTTCAAAATTAACGGGCTTCGCAACATGGGCGTTCATCCCCGCGGAAAGGGCCTCGCGCACGTCATCCTCGAACGCGTTAGCCGTCATCGCGATAATCGGAACGGTCTTGGCGTCGGGGCGGGGCAGTTCACGGATAGCCGCCGCGGCCTGGCATCCCGTCATTACCGGCATCTGCATATCCATCAGTATTATCTCGTATTCCCCGGGCCGCGAATTATTGAATTTCTCTACGGCCTCTTTACCGTTCACGGCGCAGTCCAGCGCAATCCCGGCGGCCGTCAGTATCTCGACGGCTATCTCGGTGTTCAGCTCGTTGTCCTCCGCCATAAGGATGCGGACGCCGTCCAGCCGTATGCCGTTTGCGGATGACACGGCGTCCGGTTCGTCCGATACCGCAGTTCTAAGGCTCTGTATCGCGTTAAAGAGCGTGGAGCAATAGAAAGGCTTCTGAATAATTTTGATTGACGCTGAGGTCTCGGCGCCGTCAAATACCGAGCTTACTAAAACCGGGAGTTTTTCGTCTAACTGCTCAAGTAAATGCGGCATAGAGGTATCAATAATCGCGGCGTCGTATTGCCCGGCTTTCAGCAGGGCCACCGCTTCCTCGGGATTGGCGGCCGCTGCGGCCGTTATACCCAGCCTTCCCAGCGTGTTAATAACGTCGGCGCATACGGCCCCGTCTTTATCCGCGATGATCACGCGCAGGCCGTTTAACGCGGCGGGCGCGGCCCAGGCATTGCCCAGCGGGAACTCCAGCGTCACTATAAATGTCGTTCCCCTGTCTTTCTCGCTCTCTATCCCTATATCGCCGCCCATCATGTCCGCAATCCGCTTCGCTATGGAGAGGCCCAAGCCCGAACCCTCAATTTTATCAATCCGGGAATCCTGCTCGCGGGAGAACGAATCGAAAATATGCTGAAGGAACTCCTCGCTCATCCCTATCCCGGTGTCCTGTATCGTGAACTCAAAGCGCGCAATGTCTTCATTTTCCACCGGCAGCTCTTTTATTGCCAACCTTACCGCGCCGCCAACCGAGGTGAATTTAACCGCGTTGGACAATATGTTGATGAACAGCTGGTTAAGACGCAGCTGATCCCCCAGGACCGTCTCGTGGACGACGGAAAAAACCGAGACGTCCAGCTCCTGGTTTTTGGCCTTCATCTGCTGCCCAATGATGTTTATAAGGCCCCTAGTAAAGTCCGGCAGAAAGACTTCCGCAGCGTTAAGATAGAATTTGCCGCTCTCGATCTTCGACATGTCCAGCACGTCGTTTATCAAGGTTTGCAAGTGCTTGGACGATTTCTCTATTTTGCGCAGGCAGTCGCCTAGTTTTATCGGGTTGTTCAGGTTTCCCGACGCGATATATGTCATGCCGATGATACCGTTTAGCGGGGTTCTTATGTCATGCGACATATTGGAAAGGAATAAACTCTTGGCCTGGCTCGCTTCGTTCGCCCTTGTGATCGCTTCTTCCAGCTGCCGGTTTTTGTCCTGCAGAACCTCCATCTGCTTGCGCTCGGCGCGGCGCATCATGTACATCGCGATAATAACGACAGCTACGATAACCGTAATCGCGGCAATGCCTGCCATTATCAGCATTTCGGCGCCGACTACCTTGCCCTCCGAGCCATACTCGGCGTTATGCGTGGCTTCGTCGGCTTTTTGGAAGTGGCTTTCGCTTACTTCAAGCAGGGCGTCGCCGGTGGTGAGGCCGTCGCGGTAAAGCATTATTGAGGTCTTCAAGTCCTCCCAAATTACGATGAGATCGCTGATAGAGGCTTGAAAGGGTTCATAATCCATATAGACTATATCATAATTATTCTCGTGCCCGGCAAGCCCGTATATATATTCCTCCAGCGCGGCCATCAGATTGTCATTCGGCCTGCGGGACAGCTCCAGCTTGACAAGGCGCTGGGTCGCCCCGCGCACCAGCCCGGAATAGTTGACGACGCGCGCGTCGCCGGACATCTCGTGAACGGCGCGCAGTATTAAGAAGTTCTGCAAAAACAAGATAACGGCAAAAATGACTATCACATATAATAAGTTAAACTTTTTCATCGGCCCACCCCTGAGGTCAGGATAATGTTCTGGGTTTCGTCAGCCATTATATTCATCTTCAGCGCCCCCGCGAAGTAAGCCGTTACTATATATAACCGGTCATTCAAAACACGCACCGCGTAATTCCGGTGGGTTCCGCTTTCGAAATTCTGCGGGAGCGTGACGCTGTCGACCCGTTCGCCTTCCAGGTCTATCGTCACGCTGTTCGTGCTTTGATCCCATCCGATATCATAGCCAAAGGCTTCGCAAACCGACCTCAGCGGCAAATAATAAATATCGTTAATAATAACGACGCCTGCATCAAGAACGGCGCCGCCTGCGATAACCGCTAGGCTGCGTTCCTCCTGCTGGCCCGACGCAAGGCCGATGCACCTTTTTATCTGCGCCGCCGTCATTACAACGGACAGCACGGCATCGTACCCAGGCCTGTCGGCGGCCGGCATCTCCGCGTCGGGAATGTCCGGCGCGACGGCGAACACATAATCCTGGGTTTTCATAACCACGATCAGCGGGGTCGCGTTATCCCTCCACTGGGTTTTGTCATAGACAAGGAGGCGCATAATAGCCCATTCCTGCGAACCTGTGTATTCTATTGTAAACCAGTCCAGCACCGCGTCGTTTTCCGGCAGAATCCTGCGTTTAACGCTTACCATCGGAAGGCCTGCGGCATCATACCACGCCTCCGGCATGTTAAAATAGAACGACGCATTCTGCCCGGAGAAGCGCCTTTCCGAGATATCCACCGCGTATTCGGTGATCCCTTGCTGTTCCGCCGCCCGCAAACTTCCGGCGAACGCGGACACAGAGATTAAAGCCGCCAGTACGGCGGCTATAATCCTATGCGCGGTATTAAATGACATACCTCTCACTCTTCGCGGGACGCGCGTCCAGCTCCTTCTTCTTCTCTTCGTAGCCCGGCCTGCCGAAATAGGCGTAAGCGGCGTTCTTGCCCTCCTCGACGCCTGGCTGGTCGAAGGCGTTAATGCCCATCAGTTCCCCGGCGAAGGCGGTGGCGGCTTCGAAGAGGTATAACAGCTGGCCAAGGCCGCGTTCGTCAACCTTAGGCAGGGTGATAGTCATGCTGGGCCTTCCGGCCTTTTGCAGGGCGTATTCGGTGGCCATCCGCTCCACATTAATCAGCTCGTTATGGGTAACGCCGCCGAGGAACCCCAGGCTTGGCACATCGCCAAAGCTCTTGGGGATAGTCAGCGCCTCGCGGTACTCGTCAACGCCGAGGAACACCACCAGCTTATCGAACGGGCCTTCGGCATACAGCTGAACCTGGGAATGCTGATCTGTAACGCCCAGGGCTTTGACGGGCGTCTGCCCCGCGAAGACCTCTTCCCCCCGCGTATTATAACGCTTGCCCAGCGACTCCGCCCACAGCTGGGCGTACCAGTCCGAGATATACTTAAGCGAATCGGCGTAGGGCATCATAACGCTTATGTTCATGCCTTTACCCATCGCGATATAGTGCAGCGCCGCGTACATGTATGCAGGGTTTTCCCGGACATTCCCGCGCTTGCAGACATCATCCATCTCCGCCGCCCCGCGCAGCAGTTCCAGAATATCTATGCCGCAGAAGGCAGCGGGCAGCAGGCCTACCGGGCATAACTGCGAAAACCGCCCGCCGACGCCCGCCGGGATATAGAAGGTCTTGTATCCTTCCTCACGCGCGATCTTTATAAGGTTGCCGTTCGATTGATCCGTTGTGCAGACGATGCGTTTGCGGGTATCTTCCTTGCCCAATTCCCTTTCCAGCAGCTCTTTTATTATCATAAACTGCGACATCGTCTCGGACGTGCTGCCGGACTTGGAAACCACGTTAAACAGGCAGTGTTTTGGATCAACGGTCTTGAACAGGTACACAAGCCGCTCGGGGTCTACATTGTCGGCCACATAAAATTTCGGATGCCCGCCGCGCTCCTCCAAAGACAGCTCGTTATAATAAGGGTTGTTGATGGCCTGCTGCACCGCCATCGGCCCCAGGGCAGAGCCGCCGATACCCAGCAGTACAAAGGCGTCGACATCCATGTCCGCCCTTGCTTCGGTTTCCTTCACATAGTCCAAAATCTCTTCTGCGGCGGCGATTTGGTTACGCGGCAGATCGCGAAAGTCCATCTTCCCGGCGGCCCGCTTGGACACCATCGCTGTATGCGCGTCCGCGAACCGTCCTTGAAGGGCCTCCAGCTCCGCTTCCGTTATGCCACGGCTGCCTACGGCCGCCTCCATCATGTTATTATAATCTAATCTAAGCATGTTATTCCTCCCATATTCCCGTAGGGCGGGATGACCCCGCCCCTACGTTAGCCATTCTCTACAATGCGAAAATACTCTTTCTGCTGCAGCTTCAGCAGCGCCGGGATATCCAGCCCGTATGGGCAGCGGGACTTGCATCCGCCGCAGCCCGTGCAGCCGTCTATCTTGCGCATTTCGGCCTGCCACTCGGGGGTCGTCCAGTTTTGCTTAACCGTCCTGCCAAGAAGCATCGTCACCCTCGCGGCGTTGGGGATGGGTATACCGGCGGGGCAGGGCAGGCAGTATCCGCAGCTGCGGCAGAAGTTCCCGGCGAGGGCGGCTTTGTCGGCTTCTATAACCCCAAGCATTTCATCGTCCAATATGGGCGGCGCTTCTTCGTACTCTAGGAACTCGTCAATCTCGGCCATATGCTGTATGCCCCAGATGGGGATTACGTTTTTGAACTGGCGCAGGAACGCGAACGCCGCCTTCGCGTTGGTTAGAAGCCCGCCGCAAAGGGCTTTCATCGCGAGGAAGCCTATATTACGCTCTTCGCACAGGCGAACCAGCTCCAGCTCGTCGTCTGATGACAGATACGAAAGCGGGTATTGCAGCGTATCGTAAAGACCGGACAGAACGGCTTCCTTCGCCAGGTCCTTGCTGTGGTTTGTTATGCCGATATGGCGGATCTTGCCTTCCTTCTTCGCTTTAAGCAGGCAGTCGTACACCCCGTCCTCGCCGCCCGGCTTGGGCACGAAGCCGGGGTTATGCACCTGAATCACGTCTATGTAATCCGTGCGCATCATCTTCAGGCTGTTGTCTATATTGGCGGCGATACGCTCGGGAGCAAGCGGCGCCGATTTAGTACACAGCACGATCCTGTCCCTCACGCCGCTCAGGGCGGTTCCGATCCGGTCCTCGCTGGTTGTGTACCCGTTGGCGGTGTCGAATAACGTTACCCCGCCGCCATAAGCCCTGCGCAGCAGGGCGGAGCTCTCCTCGTATGTCACACGCTGTATCGGTATGCAGCCGAACCCCGTGCGGCCCACCGTGAGCCCGGTTTTGCCAAATATCGTCTGTTCCATAAACGCCTCCTTATATACTTTGATAACCGCTTGCTTTGATTATATACTTTTATGCCATTTATTTCAAGAAATTTAGGTTTCAGCGACTTGAAAAGATCATTACGCACAGAGACACAGAGACACAGAGAGCATATGAGCTTGCCTTTGGCCCTTTCGCGCCTTTCGTGGTCAACACTTTTATCTATTCGCTGTACGCCATCCATTCCTCGTACATTTTATGCAGCCGTTCCTCAAGCCCCGCCCTTTCCTCATAGCAGGCTTGAGCGGCCTGGGCGTCGGTGGCGACCTCCGGCAGGGCCAGCCGGGCGTCAAGCATCTTTATGCGTTCCTCGGCGGCGGCGATATCGCTCTCCAAACGCTTTGAGCGGGTCTGCCGCTTGCGCTCGCGGGATTCCTCGTCCTTCCTCCGCAGCCAGTCTGATTTGGACTCGGTGGCGGTTTCCTCACGCTCCTCCGGCGTTTCGGCGCGCTCAGCCCGTTTTTCCAGGTAATAGTCATAGCCTCCGTTGTACGTTACCGCTCCCGTTGGCGTCAGCTCAATTACCTTGTCGGCGGTGGAGCTGATAAAGTAACGGTCGTGAGAGACATAGAGCACGGTGCCGGTATAGCTGCGGACGGCCTCTTCAAGAATCTCCCTGGAGAAGATATCCAAATGGTTCGTCGGCTCGTCCATTAGCAGGAAATTGGCCTTACCCAGCATCAGCTTGCACAGCGACAGCCTGCCCTTCTCCCCGCCGGAAAGGGATTCGACGGCCTTAAACACATCGTCCCCGCAGAACATGAAGGCAGCAAGGTTCGTGCGTATCTCCTGCTCTTTCATGTGGGGATAGGCGTCGTATATCTCGTTGAAAACGGTCTTCCCGGGATGGAGCCCGCTCTGCTCCTGATCGTAGTACCCGATACGCACCCCCGCCCCGAGCCGGATCAGTCCCCCGTATGAAATACGCCCCAGCAGGCAGTTAAGGAGCGTCGTTTTCCCTACCCCGTTCAGGCCGATAAGGGCCACGACCTCTCCCCGGTAGATATCGAACCCGACGTTCTCGAACAGCGGCTCGTTAAAGGCCTTCTTCACGCCTTCGGCATGGAGCACGTCGTTCCCCGAGAAGGTCTGCGGCTCAAGGATAATACGCATCTTTTGCGTATTCTTCGGCAGTTCCAGGCGCTTTACCTTCGCCAGCATCTTCTCCCGCGTCTTCGCCCGCTTAATAGACCATTCCTGGGCATAAGACCTGAAACGGCGGATGATGGCCTCCTGGCGCTTGATCTCGCGCTGCTGGTTTACATAACGGCGTATCTGGCTGTCCCTGTCGGCTTCCTTCTGGAAGGCGTAGGCCGAGTAGTTCCCGTTATAAACCTTGCTTACGCCGTTCTCTATCTCGATTATCTTAGACGCGAGGCTGTTTATAAAATAGCGGTCGTGGGAAATCATAAGAAGGCTGCCGGAAAAGCTCTTTGAAAGGTAGTCTTCAAGCCAGGCGACGGCGTCCATGTCCAGGTGGTTCGTCGGCTCGTCCAGCAGCAGGATGTCCGGCTCGCGCAGCAGGAGCTTCCCCAGGGCGACGCGGGCGCGCTGGCCGCCGGAAAGGGCCGACAGCGGCAGCTTGAGTTCCTCGCCGGTGAAGCCCAGGCCCTTTATAACGCCCTTGACCAGGCTTTTGTACGAGTATCCCTTGCCCTCCTCAAACTCTCGGGTTGTTCTGTCGTATTTCTCCATAAGGGACTTGAGCGCCGCGCCGGATAGGCCGCTCATCGCGGTTTCCAGGCGGCGCAGCTCGGCTTCAAGCTCAATAGTTTCCGCGAAGACGGTCATCAATTCGTCCTGGGCCGTGCCGCTGTTATCCAAAAATTCCGGGGACTGGGAGAGATAACCCATATCCGCGCCTTTTTTGAGGATAACCTCGCCGCCGTCATGGGGCGTCTCCCCCAGGATAACGCGGAACAGAGTCGTCTTTCCGGCCCCGTTGACGCCGACGACGGCCGCCTTCTCCCCTTCTTCTATTAAGAAGGAAACGGAACTCAGCACGGTCTCGGCACCGTATGCCTTTTCTATGTCCTTGCACGATAGTATCATAGGATTTATTATGGCAGAAAAAAGGGCTTTTGTAAAGATTGACAAATAAATAAATAAGCTATATACTTTTGAAGATTGGGGATTAACATGGATATTTCTTGGATTATTACGCCGCTCTCAGGCGCGGTCATCGGGTATTTTACGAACTGGCTCGCGGTCAAGATGCTTTTT
>JAISVU010000040.1 GCA_031271375.1 Clostridiales bacterium
ATAATGAAGAACGAATAGAGCACATCAAACGAGATATTGCCGTCCTAGAACAGAATAAGGGCGGCGATTTTATTATCACTGTTGACGGCAAGGTATATGACGAGAGGACAGCGGAGGGCGAGGCTCTGATTACAGTCATCAACGCAAAGTGCGGAATTGGAGAGGGACAATACCCTATAGGCAGTTTTCGCGGCCTTGATTTACATGTGGAACGTGCGAAATATTATCAAACCGACCTTCGGCTCATAGGCGAGGCAAGGTACACAACCGCCGCGAGCGACTCCGCTCTTGGCTGTATTGCGAGAATCGAGAATCTCGCGGAACGCCTGCCGACTTTCCTAACCGAAGCTGAAACCAAACTGGCCGATACCCGGCATCAGCTTGAGGCAGCGCGGCAGGCTGTTACAAAACCTTTTGAATATGAGGAAAAGTTGGCGGAGCTGCTATCCCGGCAGAGCGAAATCAACACCGCGCTGGAATTCAAGGAGCTTTCCAAGCAACAGGATGTTGTAATGGGCGAAGCCCGCGCCGGGGACGAGGCTGCTGAGGAAGAAAAGGATTGCGAATATGAGAACGACGGCGTTTCCGTCTGATTACAGAGGTGATATTTACGGCGAAGCATTCAAACGTGTACTACATCTGCAAGCGCGATACCGGCTTTGAGGCCGTTGAAAAGGCTGTTGGCGTTAAAAACGACTTAGGGCTGGATTTGTTCAAGCATAACGGATTGGTGTACGAGGGGCGCACCGGGGTTAGCTTAATCACAGAGGACAAACTACCAACCCTTTCCGAGTATATTAACGCAAACGGCGGCCTGCCAAAACTCAACAGCATCATAGAAGCGCAGTTATCCAAAACGGGCGAATCACCACGCTATACGCGTTCTGATGAGCGAAAGAAGGACATTTTCCCGCCGAACCCCGCGAAAGAAAACACTGTTCTCGCAAAAGACGCTTATGGAAAGAACCACTACTATTTCCGGTTCCATGATGAGGACGGCGTACAGCTTTTTACCCGTCAAAACGCAAAAGAGTATTTCAAAACAATCTTCGTGCAATGCGAGGGGTATATGATTGCTGTAGGCCAGGACAGCGACGGCAGCAGCCTTGCGGAAATAGCAAGGCGCGTCGCGGACTTTGAAAACGGCATAAAAGGCGAGATTGAGCGACTGTTTAATGAAAGTATGTCCAATCCGCAAAAATGGGCTGACCCGTGTTTTGGGGAAATCCTGGGGCGCGCTGACGAAGCCAAAGCCCACAACGCGCCAATCCGTGAGGCTCGTGAGCAGGAGATTATGGAGCGCGACGCCGAACTCGAAAATGCTCGGATTGCTGAGAAACAGGCTGCTAAAGAGAAATACGAGAAAGCTATCGCGGACGCTGAAAACACGTTGTTAAACCAAGGCAGGGTTTACAACGAGGCCATTGGCGGTAAGTCTCTTATCATGCAGCTGTTCAAAGAGCACGACATTTCCGTGCCGCTTAAAACTCAAGGCTGGATTATAAAATCATTGAAGGATATGGCCTATGATGGGGAACGCCATAGGGTCAACTACCATTATCAAGGTAACGACAGCACGGTTTTCCATGAATACTTTTTCCGGCTGCTGGCGGCGGTTAAGACCAAACAGCAGTATGAGGAAATATCACAAAGCGTTGACGAGCCTGGCTTTGACGCGCACAGAGAATGTCAAAATGAAGAAGAGGACGAATTAGAATTGTGAGGTGAACTCCCATGCCGATGCCCTACACCAAGGAGCAAATCGCGCAGGCAAACAGCATAAACCTAATAGACTACGCCGCCGCGCATGGCTATCAGTTGGAAAGCGGCGGCAGAAAAAGCCTTCACGTTAAGCACAGCGGAGGGCTTTATCTTTTTACGGACAGCAACAAATATTATCACCACAGCACCGACAGTACAGGCGGCCCCATTGACTTCATCATGCAGTTTGAAAACATGGGCTTCGTTCAAGCGGTAAAGCACCTTATCGGTGTGCAGCCTAATATCGGGAACTACACTCCCCAGCTCACTGCGGTAAAAAAGGACAAGGGCGCGATGACCCTGCCCGACAAGGCGCGGAATTACAAGCGAGTGTACTGGTATCTCTGCACCGCGCGGGGCATTGAGCCGGAAATCGTGTCAAGGCTGATGAAAGAAAAGAAAATCTATCAGCAGGCGGGGCGCGGGAACTGTGTTTTCGTCGGCTACGATGAGAAAGGGACGCCGAGGTACTGCTCCAAGCGCGGAACTTCGCTTGATAAGCCGTACAAAGGAGACGAGGATAACTCGGATAAAAGTTATCCGTTTTCTATGGAAGGTGTTTCTAACCGGCTTTATGTCATGGAAAGCGCCATAGACGTGATGAGTCACGCTTCCTTATTCAAACTGCGCGGGCTTGACTACACGCAAGACCACCGTATTTCCCTCGGCTGCCTGTCTGACCGGGCGCTGGAATGGTATCTGAGCCAGCACCCCGAGATTAAGCAGATTATCTTTGGCCTGGACAACGACGCGGACGGCAGAGGCCCGGACGGCCTGCCGTGCAACCACGGGCAAGAGGTGGCGAGAAAGTTATGTGAGCGTTATGAAAAGCGCGGCTACGATACGGCCATACAGACCCCGGAAGCCAAAGATTTCAATGAGGACTTGGTAAATGTTAGGAAGCCGAGGTACCGCGAACATGAATCGGCGCAGGAGGATGAGGATGAGTGGGAACGGTGAGGCGCTTCGGTAATATATGTTATAAAAGTCAGCTTGATATTTAGTTGAGTTTCCCTGGCGTTCGTAATACAATTATGTAAAGAAAGGCGGTGAGCCGTATGGCGAAACTCACAATCGAAGCTGCAGACAGAGTTATAATAGATTTCCCGAGCCTGTTCACAACGGAGCAAATTGAATATATCGGGCAGTGTGTAGTTGATGCCGCACGCGATGCCTGCGGAAATGACTTGCGTGACGTTATCCTCTACGGTTCTTACGCCCGAGGCGATTACAGGGAATGGTCTGACGTGGATATCATGGTTTTGGCTAATGCGGACGACACGGA
>JAISVU010000048.1 GCA_031271375.1 Clostridiales bacterium
TAACGATACCGATTATTTCATCGCCAATATAAACCTCAAGGGCGTTGGGTCTGGAAATCCCCAGGATTATTGCGACAATAATAACGAACAGGACAAAAAAACCAACGCCCGCAACAGCCGCAATCTTCGTCCGCCTGTCAAGGCTTGTTATAAACCCAATAACCTTAGCGCCTATATTGCGTATCCCCGTTAGGATGGATATAACGGCACTGAAAAAAACGGTCAGCAGGCTGTTTTTCAAGCTCCTGCTTCCCGTTTGCGCAGGGGAAGACCCGCGCCGCTTCGTTCCGCGCTCAGGTGTGGGCCTTCTCGAAGCACCGGAAGCGCGGCTGTTATGTGGGTTCATCCTTCCAGACATTCCGCCGCCTCCGTTATTAGGGTGCGAGTACGGTTATCTCCGTTATATGGGGCACACTGTTTACCGTGCTATAAACGGCGCGTACAGACATGCCGGTACGTAAATCGCCCAGCGTCATCCTTAGCCCGGTGTTGCCGTTTATCACCACGGTATTGCTGTCATATGACACAGTCCGATAAGACTGGGTCATACTGTCTTGAATCGCCAAACCGCTGCTTGTGATATGTCTGATATGCCCCGTCATCACTTCCGCAGGCCCGCCGGAAAGAACCAAGACATTCTCGACCTCCTGGCTGTCCAATCCCAATCGAACCTGATAGCCAATGCGCAGCGAATACGGGTCTACATCGACGCCGGGAACGATGGGATATGCCTTTTCCACTCCCAGCGCGTCTACCGCGGTTATTTCGGAAAACCCTTCCTCAATATGAATCTTCGTTATCGTGACATCGGCAAAATTGCGGCTGCCTGTCGCCCCGATGGAAATAATCTTGTCATACTCGGCGGAAATCTCGGCAGTATCGCCCACCTTGATATCGGACCATTTAGGAATTCCAGGGAACCCTGTCCGCGTAACGATCGTCTCGGCGGTTGTCACCAGCTCATGCGTTCTGTCGTTCGCGTCCTTAACGGCGATAACGCCCATCCCGGTGGATTCCACAGCCCTTTTTGAAAGTACGGTTCCGACTATGTTACGGTATTTTTCCTCTAAATAGACAGTATAAGCGGTGCTTCCCGCGATCGTCAGCTTCACCATATCGCCTTCGGTGATGTCGGTATAATCGGTATTAACGACGCCCCGGGTAATGGGGCAGTTCGGGTCGATAATAAAGGTGCGTGTTTCAGTGTACACCTCGCTCTTTGAATTTATCAGCTTAACCAATACGTCCAGATAATGGTCTGATCCAACGGTCCTCACGCTCTTTACCGTGCCTTCAATCACAGCCAATTCAAGTAGCGAGCTGTCTATGTAATTCAAATTGGGGATGGAACCGCCGGACGGATTCTGCGTAACGGCCTGACCTTGCTGCCCGCCGGAAGCGCTGACAGCGACGATGTCGGATATCTCGTTATTCAAAAGAACCGCGGCGGCGTCCATTCCCGCCTGAAGGCCGCTGAAGCTGTTTGCTTGCCCGTTAATCGCTATGGCCGCGTTATTTAAGACGGGGAAGAGTTTCTTTTCCCCCGACACCAGATTCTGTATTTCTACGGCCTTGAATGATGCGTGAACCTGAACGATACGGCCTGAAAAAGTACCGTATGTGGCGGAGCCCTGTGTGTTACCTCCGTTATAATTCGAGCCGCTCACGGGGGTTACTAAAGCCAGCATCTTGTCTGCCATAACGGCCATCGCCGCCCTATTAACCGACTCCTTTGGATAGAAATACCCGTCGGAACCCGAAACAATTCCAATGTGCCTCATGTAGTAAACATATGGTTTAAGACTGCTGTCGATATTGCCGTCGTCGGTGAACAAATCGGTAGGAACGAAGGAATGCGCGACATCGTCCGCCTGCAGGAGCCTTGCGAAGAATACGCATATCTGGGCGCGGGAGAGGGCGTAGTAACGCTCGGCGCCGTCCATTATCACTACAAACCCCTCAAGGTCAAGGTCTATAAAAACGCCCAGTTCCAATAAGAACGCGATTTCTTTATCATAATCATGCTGCCATCTGGATAGGTTTGCGGAGAATTGCTGTATTAACGGAAAATGTTTATCGTAGCAATATTGATAAAACGTAGCGTCTTCCTGGTTTGTGCTGGAGGCGTCGTATCCTCCCAGGCGGGCGAGTATGCGCGCGGTGTCGAACATACTTAACATGCCGTTTATATCGAACTCCGTCACGGTAATGCCGGACATTATCCCCATGTTAGTAACTTTGTCTATCGACGCATAAGCCCAGTGACTGGCAGGTACGTCGTCCGGGAAGGTATAGGCGGCAACCGCCTGCCCCATCATGGTCGCCGCCAGCAGCCCAGCGATTAGCGCCGCCGTCTTCTTTGCTATGTTCATTAAGTAGCCTCCCGTTTATTTGAATTCTTTGTCTATTTTAAAGGATATCCGTCGATAAATCAAGCATTAATTCGCAAAATGTACAATATGCTCCGTATAATCCCGTTTTAAGTCCGTTCTCATGTATTCAATCATGCGGTTTATCAGCGCGGCTCCAAAGGCTTTTGTAATTTGCTGCTGCGGGCCTATGTTCCCGTTTTCGTCCGGGCCGAAGATTCCCATGCGCGTCGCGGCGTACATCGCTTGCTTTGCCCAACCGCTTATCACGTCGTCGTCGGCGAAGCGTGTCATATTCGTAGGATCAAGGCCCAGGTCGAGCAGGCCGATGGATTGAACAATCGTATGAATGGCTTCCTCCAGCGTCACCAGGTCGTCTGGATTGAAGTTGCTGCTGCCCTTCCCCTGCGCTATGCCCGCCCTGTAAGCCGCCATAATGTGCTGGTAATCGGGCCGTTCCATTCCCACATCCGGGAATGTAATCTCCCCGACAAAGACGCGCCTGTTACGCGATGCGGGCAGCGGCTCAAGCGTGAGCCTTAACGCTTTCGCCAGCGCGACAATAAACTGCGAACGCGTCATAGCCTGGTCGGGCTGGAACATAACCGGATTCCCGTCCAGCACTCCCAGCGCGAACAGGCGGCGTATATCCTCCTGCGCCCAGTGGCCGTCCAGAAACGAAACATTCTGCGGGTACAGATTCTCGAAAACGCTGATTGTCTCTATATTCGCCTGCCCGTATACCGGCGTGCCATAAAAAAGCTGCGGCAGGTCATATATATCGTAAGCGAGGCCGCTCTCCACCTGAAGAACCTCTTGAAGGTTCCCAGGGAAGCTGATAGCCTGGGGCTCGTTATCCTTGTACCTCAGGGTTTTATAGGCGGAGATGCTGGGCCGCACTTCATATGATAGCTGCCACCCGGCGGAGTTCATAACCCTGGTGCTGATTCTATGACCCTCGGCTTTGGACCAGGGGCTCTCATAACGGTAATACTCGCCATTGCGCGTGAGGGTGGTCATTGCCGGCCCCGCATTATCTTCCTGTCCGTCTTCATCTCCCTGTCCGTCTCCATCTTCTTGCCCGCCTCCATCTTCCTGTCCGTCTCCATCTTCCTGCCCCGCCTGCGTAAGATAAACCGCGAGCATAGACTGGGAACCGGACACATAGTTTACCCCGGCTTTGATATCTTCTATCGCCGTAACCTCGAAGTATGACTGCGCAGGGTCTAAATCATAGGTGTTACCGTCCGCGACAATCGTTTCATTCCAAGCCGTTACCGCGTAATTATAAACGATCTGTTTTTTGTTGTCGGGCTTTCTCATCCAGGTTACATTGAAGACGATATCGCGGTCTATCGTAATGTCCTCAGTTGTGGCGGCAGACTCCTCTACCAAGTAACTCTCCGTATAGATTCCGGAATCCTGGCCTTCGACGACGCCTCCGCCCCTGGTAACGGTCATCTGCCCCACAAACTCCTTAGGGACGCCGTTTATAAAGACTACTTCTTTATACTCGCCAGTTTCGGGCTCCGGCCTGGTTTGCCTGCCCGCGTTGGCGGTGATGATTTCCGTCGCTTTGGGCAGGCGGGTTCCGCTGGTTATGCCGCCCCAAAAACCCAGCTCGCTCGGGTAGGCCATTGCCGAAGTCCCCATCGCCAAGAGAGAGATAACAAAAACAACAGTCGTTATTACGCACGTTAATATTTTTCTCATAACACGCACCTTTATTCTGGTATATTTTTAAACAGCCACGACGGTTCGTCCACAGTCGGGCATTCCTCGTATAAAACGATAGGATCAAGGTCTAAGCAGGTCGCAGGGTCATAACTCATATCCGGCGTCCAGGCCAATGTGTTGTTCAGTACGGTGCAGGCGTCAAAGAACAGGTTGTTCTCGGCCAGCTGCCGGAACAGGCCCTTTGTCACCAGCTCGGACGCGTCGTAGAGTTTTATCCTTCCGTCGTCAAAATAGAGATATACTCTATAATCCTCCGTGGGAATAACCTGATAGATTTCGGGATAGTATTCCATATGCTAAACACCTCTTATTTCAGGCATAAGCGCTCCTTGCCCTTAATTCTCAACCCTTATTATATACCCGTTAATCTCTTCCGTATCCGGGGTGATAGACTCATCATCGAGATCCTCTATCATAACAAGCAGCCCGTCGCCGATACTCAAATCCGACGACGTTACGATCGCTTTATTCTTGCCGATCAGCGTATTTTCATGGATATTGATTTGTAATGTGTTATTCGTGTTTGAAACAGCGCTCCATATGCCCGTCGCGTTATCCAAGTACATAGCGTCTTTAATAGATACAACGCTGTCGCTCGCCTCGTATACCGTTCCCCGCACCGCGCCTATGCAGAACGGAGCCTCCACAACAAAGGCGGCCCTGCTGCCGTCGCCTACGATATAATAATAGTTCTCCAGCGCCGTATCTTCCGTATAGGGGATAAACGTAGCGGGATCCACGTATCCGGCTTCGTTAAGGAAGATCGTGTTATAGTCAATTTCAAAGACGCGCTCAACGGGCGTATAGTTCCAATCCGTGCCGCGCAGCACGCTCATTCCCCGGACGCTGAAACTATTCCCCTCGTCGATAGAGAGCACCCTGCCTCTTGCGAACATCAGCAGCGACGTGTCCGGCATGTCCGAGATATCCACGACAGCGGCCCTGCCCGCGCCGTTCATTACTACCCTGGCATAGTCCGACGGATATACGTCCCTGCCCCCGACCAAACGGCCGTTACGCACCACAATCGTTCCGTCGTCGGTGGCTATGCCG
The DNA here is from genome assembly GCA_031271375.1 of Clostridiales bacterium. Taxonomy (GTDB): domain Bacteria; phylum Bacillota; class Clostridia; order Lachnospirales; family WRAX01; genus JAISVU01. Next base: position 5,160 of record JAISVU010000048.1, read on the forward strand.
CCCGGCTGTGATAGGAGCTCGAAATAACCCGCGCCGGAGGCCGACACCACCGTGTCCGGGTCCAGCACCATATCCCTGCTTTCCCGGAAGCTGACCACCTTTACCCGGTCGCCCAGGTAGCTGTTTTCCAAACCCACATACACCGTGGCGTCGGAGCGTCTGAACCGCTTAATCGCATCGTCCTTCGAAATCCGCGTTCCGTTGTCGTAATACTCTATATCGGAACCCGAAAGGTCGAACCCCGAAATGTTATTATAATCAGTCCATCCCGTCTTTGCAAGGGTTTGGGCGTTTGATACATATAATTTAAACTGAACGGGGTCCACGTCGGAGAGGTTGCCTTTCACGATCTGGCTTATATAGCGTTCGGGCCCCTCAATCAACAGCTCCTTCACCGTCTCGGACACCCTGCCCGGCGCGATAATCGCCTCGTTGACCAGGAGCTTCACCCAGTCCCCCACATGCAGGTTATACATACTGGAAGGCCTGCCGTCCTTCATTACATATATCTGGTTCGCGACGCTGAACCAGGCCGTCGCGTGGTTTTCATACTCCACCATGATCTCGGTGTAATCCGATTCGCTGACGATGGACAGCACTTTCCCGTGCCGCATCGTATAGTTAGTCACCGCCGAGATAGTGGTAATCACTTCGGGCTGCTCCGGGTCCGTCCTATAAAACACCAAGTCCCCGGGCTCGATATTGCTTATCGTTGAAGTCCTGGGATTATAACCGAAATAAGGGAACACCTGGGCTATATAACCCACGCCTTCGCTGGTGTCGTAGTATTCGCGTTTCTGTACCTCCATCTCGTTCTCGTAATACCGTTTGGGTACCACGACGCCGCTGTGGTCAAGAATCGTGAGGTACCCGAAAGCCGGGTCGTTCTCCAGCACGACGCCTCCGCCCTCGGAGACGATCACAGGCTCGCCAATATAGCGGCACTCAATAGCGATGTTTCCCACAAGCAGGATCGAAACCATACTGCCTATCGGCAGCCCAGACGCGGCCACCGGTCGGCTGTCCAGCGCAAGGCCCTCCATTATCAGGTAATCCACGTTGTTTTCAATATACGCCATGCCCCTTACGAAGGTGTAGGTGTGCGGGTTCCCGTCAATCTCCCTCAGGGTTATAGAATTGGTGAGAAAATCCACCGCGTCAAGAACGCCTTGAATCTCCAGCGGCTGCGCCGCGCCAAGAACCTCAACGTAAAGAACCGTATCGGTTCCGCCGTCCGCCAGATACTCGACGACGTCCCCTTCCTCAAGAGACGGGAGGCCGCTTACCGCGCCACCCCTAAACACTACGGCGTCATAGCTCTCTATCTGGCCCGCCGGGTTCACGGAGGCGCTGTACTCAAAAACGTCCTTTTCCCCGTCGTCGGTACGGATCATAATAGTCCGGGCGACGGAATAATCCGTCGTCGCCAGCCCAACGCCGTCCAGCAGTCCCGCAACGACGCCGGATTTTTTCTGAATACCCATTATGATATAATAAATGTCGTTCATGTTTCGCATAATCTGAGACAGCGCAGCCCGGCTAAGACCCTCCTTAGGGCTGAAGCGGCCCATATTGCCCGCCATAATGTTATTCGCGAGCATAGCCTCGGCAGCGAGCAGGTAGCTGGGGTTAATGTCCGCCCAGTCCTCGAAGAGATAGAGGCTCTGTACGGACTCCGGGTTCTCCCACAGCGTGTCTTCAACCGTCAGAAGAGCCGCGTATATCCAATACGCGACTTCCTCCCGCGTGGCCGCGGCGTTGCGCTCGAACATTATATCGGGCAGCACGAACGCCTCGGCGGCGGCGTCCCCTTCCGCGTTGCGGATAAGCTGGCGCTGTTCCTCCTCGTACATCGCATCCGTGAAGTCCTGGCGCGATATAATGTCTTCCCCCGAGGCGAGGTCTAAATAAGCCAGCTCCACCAGCGTGTCCGTCGCGACGCCCGGCGGCAGCTGCACCGACAAACCGCCGGCCTGAAGCAGCGCTTCCCTCTCAAAACCCAGCGCTCGCATTATATGCGCTATCGCTTCGCCTTTCGTAACAAGGCGGTCGGGGTAGAAGTTTTGCTCAAAGCCTTTTATCAAATCCAGCGCGCTGTTCCTAGCCACGGATTCCATCGCCCACCCATAGTCCGCCATGTCGGAAAAGTTCAGGTTCAGCTGCATCGCGGCGGCTTCGAGACGCCCGGCGTAGGTGTTCATCGCGACGTCCTTTTCAATATATTCATCCGTGAAAGCCCGGACACCGGTCCCGGGCACGATCAGCAGTAACGCCAGCAGAAAAGCTGTAAACTTTTTCATTCGCTCACCTTTGTATTCGTTTGTGTCAGTATAGCATAAAAGTCTCTTAAACGTCAACATCCTTGCTATCTTGCGTTAATATCAACATCCTTACTTACGCTTCGCCCCGCGAACAGCGCCGGCAGCTTATCGAGAAGAAAGAACAGATACCCCACCGCGACGATCCCGGCAGCGCACAGCGCGATATAACCGTAAACCTGCGCGGCCCCCAGCAGATCGAAGTCCAGGAACAAATAGGGATAGCGCACGCTGCGTGCATTTAACGGGGCGCCAACCTCCGCCCTTATCAGCACAAAAATGAGGTACGCTACGGGTATGATTAGCCATGTGAGCGGTTCATACCAGCGGATGCCGTTCTTTTTGTCAAACAGCGCCCAGTCCAGGATGAACATAATCGGCGTGAAATAGTGTATCAGGATATCCGTCCCGCTGAATGCCTGGTAGTTATAGTTCATCCTGTACATCCCCGGGGCCAGGATGAAATGATAGACCACCACGGTAATGGTGATCATCAGCATGAAGGCCTTTTTAAGTTTTGGCAGCGGCGCAGGGAAACCGGCGGGGCGTTTCATCACAATGCCCGTCAGCGTATGCGCGGCCGCCAAAAGCATATAGCCAAAGCACAATATATTGCTTATATTGGTATAATAAGCCAGCATACGCCCGGATAACCGCCCCTGAAACACACCGGAGACCGTAATCATTCCATACGCGCAGCCCGCAAGCAGCAAAATCCGGAAAACCAGCGCCGCCGCCCTGTTTTTTATGTACATAGATATCTCCGTTTATATATAATATCGGTAATAGTATTCTCATTAATAATAAAAAAATTAAAGCAAAATAAAGCAAGCGCCAAGAACCTTAATATTAACTCTTCTAGGTTCTTGGCTCTTTTTTTTCTTTTATAACTCGATTTTCATTGCTTCTTCATCCCACATGAGCTCGCCGGTTTTTTCAAACCCGGCGTTCCCATACATGCGGATAGCGGCTTCGTTCTCCGGGTCGACGCTGGTGTAGAATGAGATGTCCCCCAGTTTATCCCGCACCAGCTCTATCAGCTGGGCTAGCGCTGAGTTGCCGTAGCCTTTGCCCTGGTGGTTGACGTCTATCATAAACCGCCAGAGGCCCCAGCGTCTTGTATCGGTGTCTAGGCCGTACATTAGGAAGCCCACCATATCTTCGCCTGCATATATACAGTAGGGGAACAGATCGTCGCCAAACTTCCATTCCAGCAGGGAATACCAGTTCTCCGCGACGAAATGCTCCTGCGCGCCGGAAACGGAGAGATCGACGCATTTGCGCCAATTCTCCCTGTCCACCGGCCGCAGCTGGATATTTACCGCTTCGTCCGCATCCGCTATTATATCCGTCATATTGTTCACTTTGAGTATGTCGTTATCTCTATGCTGTTAATAACGACGTCCACAACCGGCTTTTCGCCGTCCACTTCCACAGCGGCGATGGCGTCAACCACGTTCATCCCCTCGATGACATGGCCGAAGACTGTATGTTTGCTCCGCCCGGTAAGGCCCGGGTAATCCAGATGGGGCGAGCCGCCGTGTTCCGTATATAAGTTCATTGCCTCTACCGTAAAACGTTCCGCCAGCCTGATAGGGCTGTACGAATAACCGCTTGCCATATACTTGGGGTCCTTGATAGCGTTCGCGAATTCTTGCTTCAGCTGCTCGCCGATATCCGAATTCTGGACAATAAAGAACTGGCTCCCGTTCGTGTTTGCTCCGCCGTTGGCCATCGACAGCGCTCCGCGGAACTGGCGCAGCTCCGGCACCACTTCGTCCTCGAAAGGCTCGCCCCAGATGCTCTCGCCGCCCATGCCGGTGCCCTCCGGGTCGCCGCCTTGCAGCATGAATTTATTGATAACCCGGTGGAAGATAACCCCGTCATAATACCCGTCTGTTGCGTGGGTAGTAAAATTCTCAACCGCTTTGGGGGCGTACTGCGGATATAAAACTACAGTGATATCGCCCATTGACGTTTTAATTATCGCGACGGGAGCGCCTTCGGCGGGCTCCTCAAACTGGATGTAATTCACAGGCTCGCTCTTTTCGGCGCTGTTTCCGCAAGAAACGCTCATAACAACACACCCCAACATGATTAATGATAGAAAAATCTTTTTAAACATTTGTATCCTCCCGTTCTTTTAAATTCTTGTTATCGTAAGATACTGCATTAGCATTTGCGCCTATTACCTTTTACCTATTACCTGGTGTTAGAGCCTCGGCTCTAACACCCTTAATCCGTCGATGAAATCCTTATTCGAGCGGGTTTTTAACAGCATGTCCGTAATCTCCTCGGTCAGCTCGGCCGTGCTCGCGTTGGACATAGCCCTGCGGAGGGAATAGAGCGCCTCAAGCTCCCTGGGCGTGAGCAGTAAATCCTCCCGGCGCGTGCCGGACTTATTAATGTCAATCGCGGGGAATATACGTTTTTCCGACAGGCGGCGGTCCAGCACCAGCTCCATGTTCCCGGTGCCTTTGAACTCCTCGAAGACCATGTCGTCCAAGCGGCTGCCGGTCTCTACCAGTGCGGTGGCAAGGATCGTAAGCGAGCCTCCGCCGTCGATATTGCGCGCCGCGCCAAAAAATTTTTTGGGCATGTACAGCGCGGCGGGGTCAAGGCCGCCGGACAGTGTCCGGCCTCCCGGGGGGATTGTGAGGTTATAGGCCCTGGACATTCGGGTTATGCTGTCCAGCAGTATCACGACGTCCTTGCCCTGCTCAACCATACGCTGGGCGCGCTCCATAACGATCTCCGTCACCTTCTTGTGATGCTCCGGGGTTTCGTCAAAGGTGGAGTATACAATGTCGGCGTTGGGATTCTTGATGGAGCGGCGCATATCGGTGACTTCCTCGGGCCGTTCGTCGATCAGAAGGATTATGAGATGTATATCGGGATGATTGACGGTTATTGCGTTGGCGATTTTTTTCAGGAGAACAGTCTTGCCCGCCTTAGGCGGCGAAACGATCATCCCGCGCTGGCCCTTGCCTATCGGGGCTACAAGGTCTATTATCCGCGTAGCCGCCTCGGCCTGAGTAGTCTCAAGGTGCAGCTTCTCGTCCGGGAAAACCGGCACAAGATCCTCGAAGTTCGGCCGCCTGTAAACAGTCTCCGGCGGGTCGCCGTTGACGGCCTTTACGAATAAGATGGCGTTGAACTTGTCGTTGTCCTTCGCGGTGCGCAGGCTGCCCCGCACGCTGTCGCCGGGACGCAGATTGAAGCGCCTTATCTGGGACGGCGAGATATAAATATCCTTAGGCCCTTGCAGATAATTATCCGTTCGCAGGAACCCGTATCCCTCGGCCATAATCTCCAGAATGCCCTCGCCCACCTCGCCGCTGTCCAGCTGTTCCATATACACCTGACGCTGTTCGCGGCTTTGGAATGTCTGCCGCTTTTGCCCCGCCGTATCCGCCGGGGCTTCTTCCGGTTCAGGCGCGTTCCTAGTAGCGTATTCGGGGGGCGGCGGAGCGGGTTTTTCCTCCTTCGGCGGCGTGAACGTCATCGCCGACGGGGGATGTTCCGGCGCGGTTTCAGGCAAGCCCATCTCCGCCAGCAGGTCCCTCAGTTCCTGCTTCCTGTACTTAACGATATTTTTGACGCCCTTTACCTTAGCTATTTCCCTTAATTCAGGAAGGGAAAGCCCTTCTAAAACCATACATACCTCCCGTTTATTATTTTCGGTTTACTATTTATCATCTTGGCGGAATATCTAAAACCTCGCCTATGTTGATGTTCGCGTTGGGCTTGTTATTCAGTACCCGGATTTCTTCCCAGCGGTTAGCGTCGCCCAGCAATTCCCTGGCTATCTTCTGCAAATTATCGCCAGCTTTAACGGTGTATTGCGTAATGGCAGGCGGCGTCGGAGGAACCGTGGGCGGCACGTTGCCCTGCGTCCCGGTTTCGGGTGGCGTAAAGGGCGGGTTTTCTTCGCCTGTCTCATCACCGGACGGGGGATTATCGGCGGAAGCGTTTTGGTACAGGCTGATCGTATCTTGTAACTGATTTATTGTTTCGTCTCTTGCGGCTATGTCAACCTTGAGCTGTTCATATTCAAGTTTCACCTGCTGCAGCTCGGGGTTGTTTTCTCTGGCTTCGGCTACCTGCTTGCTTAGCGCCTGGTTGCGGAATATAAGGAACACCAGCAGAGCAAGAAGCAAAATGAATCCGCAGATTATAACATACCTCACGACAGGGGAGGCGAGGACATCCGGACCCGTGTCGTAATCCCGCTCCCTCTTAGCGTCCTGCTCGAAGAATTCGTTCCTGCGGGACGCGGCGGAACGCAGATGCGGCTTTTCTCTGCCTTCGCCGCCGGGAACCGGCCTTGCGCTTTCATCCCGCACCGCCGCTTCATCGCGGGAGGTTTCGCCCCTTCCCCCCGGCGCGGAATGCTCCGGGTTATATGGATCCCTTACATGCCCGCGTACCGGCGGCTGAACGGCCCCGCCCGGAGCCACGCGGCCCGGAGCGGCGGGGCGGCGCGCGGGAACGCGGTTATCCGGTCTTGGAACCTCGCGCTCGCCCGACCGCTCACGTTCCCTCCTTACGGCGGGGTTTTTCGCGGCGTCTCTGACATAATCCTTTTCTTTGCTTCTGGACGTGGTTTCAAGCTCTTTGCGTTTACGTTCGTTAGCCAGTTCCACAGAAGTGGAATGTATGTAATCCGAATAATCCACTTCATCGCTCTTTTGGCCCGGCCTGGCTGCCGGTATTCTGCGTTCGGGCCGGTCCGCCTGTTCCGTTCTCGCGGGCCTGCCGTTCCTTTCGGTTCTGCCGCCGCTTTCGGCGGCTGGGAATTCCTCCTCCGCTGTGAGGTCGTCGCGGTCGCTGAAATATTCGCGTACCTTGTACTCCCTCCCGCCTCTAGGCCCGGTTTGCTCCTTAACTGCCTTATCGGCGCTTTCGGTTCGGACGGCTTTGCCCGGCGGTTCCGGTTCTGCGTCATAAAGGCCCGCGGCAGCGGACACCGCTTCCTCGTCGTCGTATATATCAACTCCCTGGTTACGGCTCGTACTTGCCTCAAACACGGCCTTATCACGTTCGTCCATATCGTTTATCCTCCCTTACGGCCCTATTCTATTAAGTCATTAAAACCCATTGCCTGCTGCGCAAATCATAGTTATACTTATATTAATAGCTTTTTCGCTTCATGTCAACTAAAAATGAACCATTCCGTTTTTCGAGACGATTTATGATTTAAATGGAATACAATGGAGAAGAGAAAAATCCGCGCCGTACTTGTATAGGCGCGCACCTGCCGGGCAAATTCAAAATCCCGCTTGTCCTATATTATACGCTGGAAATGAGCGTTTCAGACATCGCGGCGGGGATTAAATTTGCATAAAGGAACTGTTAAAGAGCAGATTATTCAAAACATTAATGGTGAACACGTTATAAATTAATCACGAACAAAACGTGGGTTCAGCGCGGACTTCGAAGGTAAAACCGCAGTAAACAGCGAAAATCTATCTTTATTAAACAACGGCGTTAACCAGCACAGTTGCAAAAATTGCAAAAACGCTTGACATGTGGTGTATATACATGGTAGTATATTGCCATAATAAAAGAAGCGGTGTTGGCGCACCGCCTCAGTGGAACAAGAGCTCTTACTCCGGTTGGGAAGGACTCTTCTTTTAGTTATACTCTTACGCCCCCATCTCCCTCATAAACATCATCATAAGCATCATCGCCATCAGCGAGCCGCCGCCCTCGGCGCTGCCCGCCTGGGTTTTCAGCGGAAGAGGCGCATCCGGGTTATAGGACAAGCCAATAAGGTTATAGCGCGATATGATTTGGTTCCAGACGTCCGCGCCTATCACGCCGTCCTCGGTTAGGCCGAAACGCCGCTGAAAGGCTCTTACCGCTTCCTCCGTCTCCGGGCCGTATATCCCGTCCTCTTCAACGGCAGGGATACAGGGATACACGCTGGCCAAGCCGTTTATATGTTTCTGTATAATCTGCACGCTCTGGCCCCTGGAGCCTGCGCGCAGGGATGAACCGGGATGAACCGGCGAAACCAGCCGGGGCAGGTTCCGAAACACGGTTATAACCTTATTCCATGTCGCAGGGCCAATAGCCCCGTCGGCGTCCAGGCCGAAAAAGCTCTGGAAGGCTTTAACCGACGCCTGGGTCGCGGGGCCGAATTCCCCGTCGACGGGCATGTTCGGCACCACTGGGAAAACGGGGTGAAGCGCGCTGAGGCAGGACTGCATACGCCTTACCCCGTCGCCGCTACCGCCGTATTGAAGAACCTCCCCGGGATATCCGTCCGCGGCGGGTCTTGCGGGTTTCTTCGGAGCGGATATAAACGGTTTCGGGTTCATGCGGGCGCCGTCCCTGTATTTCGGTTCTTGGG
>JAISVU010000057.1 GCA_031271375.1 Clostridiales bacterium
CTTCGCTGACGAATTCTATTCCTGTATCGCCGGTATTGGAATCTATGGTTGTTACATCCAAACCATAAGTTCGGTCGCCCGGCAGGCCCAACTCAGAATCGCCCGATTCAAAGTCAGTATGGGAAAACGGTGTATCCGTAGATGGCTCTTCCTGAAGACCGGATCCGTTTTCCGGGAATTCAGTCAAATCTGTTTCAGTATGGCGGAGATGTGAGTTTTCTTCGCCGTCCTCTTGAGTGCCGGGCGCCTGCGGCGTATAGTCAACATCTCCCGTTTCAGTGTGGGAGAGCCGTTCATCGCGGGCGTCCAGGTTCTCTACTGCTTCGTGTGTTTCGTTGCCAAGTGTTTTCTTTGGCATGTATTTTCCTCCTTCGTGTTTAGTTCGTATAATTTTAGCTCTCATAGGGCAAAAGTGTTTATTTTTTATCCTTTTTGCCTTATAATAATCTTGAGGTGATAGTATGGTTCAGCGCGTGCAGTACATGGAGCGGCTCCGGGCATATAAGGATAATAAGCTGATAAAGGTTATAACAGGGCTCCGCCGCTGCGGCAAGTCTACGCTTTTGCAGCTGTTCAAGCGGGAACTGCTAGAGTCCGGCGTACCCTCCGGGAACATCATAGATATCAACTTTGAGCTGATGATTTATGACGGCATCAGGGATTACCGGCAATTTTACGAGCTGGTACGCGGGCAAATGTCTTCAAGCGGCAAGCACTATCTTCTTTTGGACGAGATTCAACAGGTAGAGCACTGGGAGAAAGCCGTCAACAGTCTTAGCGCTGAGCCGGATATAGACGTTGACATCTATATAACCGGCTCAAACGCCTACATGCTGTCGTCCGACATTTCCACACTCCTTTCCGGCCGGTATGTGGAAATAAAGATGCTTCCGCTGTCATTTAAGGAGTTTCTGTTATTTGACCATCTCCCCGCCGAATGGAGCACGGACGATAAATTCAGGCAATACCTGAAATACGGATGCCTGCCCGCCGTGACCACACTGCCGCAGGAGGACTCCACCGTGAACGACTTCCTTTTGGGCATTTACAATACCGTCATCGTTAAAGATGTCGTAGCCCGGAGCGGAAGCAGGGACGTGGCGCTTCTTGAGAAGATCGTCCGCTATGTCATCAGCAACACAGGTAACATAATTTCCCCCAACAAAATAAGCGGCTTTATCAGCGCCAACGAAAAAGGGAACGGCGTAAAAGCCTCCACAATCAATAATTATCTCGAAACTCTGGAGAAAGCGTACATCGTGTACCGGGTCAACCGCTTTGATATCAAGGGCAAGGAGCAGCTTAAAACCCTATCGAAGTACTATGTCACGGATACCGGGATCCGCAACGCGCTGATGGGCTACTCCGACGGCGATATGGGGCATGTTCTGGAAACCGTCGTGTACTTTGAGCTGCTGCGCCGGGGGTACATGGTTTTCATCGGCAAATGGTACGGCAGCGAGGTGGACTTCCTCGCCGTCCGGCAGGATACCCGGAAGTATTATCAAGTCACGCTTAGTATGCTGGATGAAAGCGTAAAGGCGCGTGAGTTGATGCCTTTGACTGCGATTGACGACAATTATGAAAAGACCATTCTCTCAATGGATAAGACCTATGTTACAAACCATGAGGGAATCATCTTTCAGAATATCATCGACTTCCTGATGTCCGAGCAGCATTAAAACTCCTCAGGCGGCTTGGAGTCTGCGAACAATTTGCCTGAAACTGGTTTTGCCACAGCCACGGAAGGGGTAGGCGCCTCCTTCGTTGTTTCAGGCTCCTCACAATTCTCAGTATCAGTATAGGCAATCGTACGCGGCTTACTTTCGTACTCGGATTCCGTACCCGTCTTATTTTGAGTATGGAACGCCGCGCTACGGCCATGTCCGATCTGAGGCTCAGTTCGCCCATCAAGATCAGTATGGAGCGCCTTACTTGTGGCGCCCTCCGGATAATAATCGAAAATGGACGACGATACAAGGTTGTTTGCAAACGGGTGACCGGTATAATCAAACTTTTTTGCCCGCAGCACGTTCTCTCCCCGGATTACGATTAGCAGTTCGTCGTTAGGGAACCGGAGAATCTCATCCGGCGTGAGGAGACGGCGTTTCCCAAGCCCGTTTGATTCACGGTACTGTGGAATTACTTGAGCCAGGGCCAATGTACGCTTGGTCGTCATAGTTGAGTTGACCATTACAGTCGAGTCTCCGCTGCGCATACTGAAAAACTCCGCGCTCTCTTGCTCAGTAACACCAAGCATGACTTGCGAATCGCAGGAGCCGATGATTTCCGCCCACTCGCTGTCCGGGTATCTGTTCTGAAACTGAGCCAGGCTCTGGACGATGTGGCATATCTGAAGGGCCCGTGAACGGGCCACGCTGAGCCTTCGTGGGTATGAGTCCAGCCGGCCGACGTTGTTGAACTCCTCAAAAATAATGTTCACCGGCACCTCGCATCGTTTCTTAGGCGTGGCGTCGGCGTACCTGGTCAACTGAATAAACAGGAATGAAAAAAACAGCGACGACAGAAACTCAGTCGTACTCTCCTGATCGCTTAGTATGACGAAGTATGCGCACTTAGCCTTTCCGGGATTAGCCAGGTCGATATCAGAGCTGCTGGTAATCCGTCGGATGGCTTCGTTCTGCATGATTTGCAGCCGCGTACCTAAACCAAGGACTATGCCTGCCCTAACCGTGTCGCTGGCCTGGGAGAATAGATTATACGGCGCTTTTGCCGGATGGGTTACGGGCAGCCGGTCAAACAGCGCGCTGATCTGCTTTTCGCTGTTCTGGGTCAGGAACTGGTATACGGCGGGCAGATGCTTTTCCCCCGGTCTCCGGCTTGGGTCCTGATCAATATACAGAATCAGGCTTTTCAGCAGGTTTCCCTCGCCATTGTCCCAGAAATGGTCTGTCTTCCCCTTTGTTGTATTAGAGATGATGCCGTCCGTCAGTATCTGCGTCGTCAGCGTATCGCCCATCAGGCTGTTCATACAGTTCCACGAATCGCTGTGTTCAGGGTTTATAAGATTGAACACCTTGACCTGGTACCCATGCCGCCGGAACAGTTCCGCTGAGTCGTCGTACAACTCCGCCTTGCTGTCCGTCAGCACGACCGATTCTCCTCGCTTGATGGACTGAAACAAAAGGTTCCGCACAATGGCCCGGGACTTTCCTGACCCGGTCGAGCCGCAGACGAATAGGTGCTTGTTAAGCCTGGTATCATGGGGCAGGCAGATAACCTTCCCGGACTTCAGGCCAAGTATGGTTCCCATAGCCGCGTCGGGCGTGGTCACCTCCAGCACCTTCTTCATATGCTTATCGCTCATCCAGGAAGCTGTGCCGTATGTGCCCTCATGTGATCGCTTAAAGTTCCGTTCATCCTTATCGCCTTTATTAAACCTGTCATGCAGCTTGGCATACAATGCAATCCCCGAGGCCACAAGAATCACGATGCCTGATGACTTTAGGCCCTCGCTGCCGAGGGAGCGCGGCAAGCAGAACAACGGGCTAAAATCAATCTTATGGGTTTCCGCTTGACTGCCCAAGCCGTGCTGCTCAAGCCCGTTTTTCCCGTTTTCGGTAAACTGGCTGAGTAATCCTCCCAGATATAGAATCGCGGTTAATCCCAGTATGGTGGCGGCAACTACGGTAACTCTACGGAACACCCTCTTTTTTAGCAAATCACTATCCTCCTCCAAGTATTGCGGACTCAACCGATTCCATACTTAGTTCACGGAGCCCGGCAAGTCCGCCAAGATAAGCCTTCAGGAACTCGGTTTGGAAAGGGAAACATAGAACATCAGCCGGTTTTGTCTGGAATTGCATGGCCTCCCGGAACCGGACTAGCCTCGCAATGTTTCCGTCAAGATGGGAAAGAATTATCCGTCCGTCCACTATGGCGTCATATTCCATAGTGCCTCTGTTGTAACTGCGCTGTCTCTCCTCGAAAAGTGCGCCAAGAAGCTTCTCGTTCCAGTCTGGAGAAACAAGGATTTTTAAAAACCGCACACCTTCCTTGTTCAGCGGAATGTAATGTATGTTCCTATAAACATGGTCGAAGCGCAATTCCAGGCGGCGGTTTTTATCTGATTCCAACACGGTTTTCAACGCGACATCCGCGGAATAGCCAAACAAAAGAGCGGATGGTGTCATGTTCGATCCGGCGTTCATACGCTCCAATTCCTGTAAGCCCGCCAAAGTCTTTATTTCTCCGTGACCGCTCCATTTCATCGCGGCGTTACGAGTATTGTATGCCGCGTATACGCCTCCAGGCCAGAATATCGCTCCTACGACCCGGGTAAACGCGGTTTTGTTCAATTCTTCCGGAGATATCTTTTTGATATACCGAGCGATATAGAAACTGGGTGTTTCTGGAACAGTTACTGATATACAGTCCTTTTGCAACTTGGGCAGTATATATGGCCTCATCTCAATATCTGCCGACATACAGAGCGCCAGAACCTCGGCGACCATATGGTTACGGCGGATGTGGAATTGGTCATTTGATAAATCGTGCCCTTTAAAGGCAGTCAAATAGTGATCAAGCAATCCCGGATACAACCCGTCCAAAACAGGAAGCCCTTTTTTATAAAGACGTATATTGCGCTTAGCTCTTGTTCCGTTTACCTCAACGAGCTTAACGCTGTAAACATCCCGGCTTCTTTCGAATCGTAAATCTTGAACAGTTTCCAGCTTATGGACTAAAGACGCCAGCACCCTCCCATTGCCAAGCAACCCAAGAGCCTTGGTGGGAATCTCTCCGGCCGTTGAAAGAAGCTGGAGAAGCTTATATATGTTACTGCCCGGTCGAATAGTTATAATTTTAAATCACCTCCTGCGTGAAGATGTACCGCCAATGTAACTGTCCTGAAGAATTTCGCTCATTAAGGAATGCACACTGGAAATGAAGAAATTCGGCCATATCGTAGACTCCCTCCGGCCGAATTTCTTCGTTTCCACAATTATAAAACCCTGGTAAGTCAGGCGTTTTCGCGAAAAAATACATGTGTATTTTGAAACACCTCAAAACAGGCCTGAAATACATATATTTTTATGTGTATTTCAAAGGCTTATCGCTTACGTTTATCTTTCTTTTGAACCGCTTTCTTCTGATTCCAGCCAAATTTTAAATTCATTCTGCGGCACTACGTAAACCTCTGTACGTTCAGTCTTGCCCGGCGCGCTGAGATAGTAATGCCGGCAACGAAGGGGAGAATCGTCAACCATAACATACATAGCCAATATGTCAACAATCCGGTTCAGTTCAATGTTGTCATGGTCACGATACTGCCGCTCCGGGCGAGCCAAGCTATAGACATGCCGGAAGATAATAACATTGTCGGGGTAATGAAGCGGGGCCTTGTCACGCCAGAACCGATTCATAGCCAGATACAGAGGATTGCAGATATAATCGGGCGAACCTCTGTTTTTCTTTGGAAGCAGTACCGGTAAGCAAACATAGAACCAGCCTTCGGTTGTGAACCCTATTTCCAGAGGATAGTTTCTAAGTATCGTGTCCTCCATTTGCTCATGCGCCTGGGGATTCCCACTATAAACGGGCATTTCCCGGCAAATGAGCGCCAGTTTTTCTGAGTGGTTTGACGCGACGAAAGCGCTCTCGTAGGCACTGCCCAAGTCACCGTTTTCAAGGAAAGCCCGCACCTCATCCAGCGATATCATGACCTTCTTCACCAGTCGGCTCGCGCTGTCAATGCAGCGCGTAAAGCCCGGCTGCTGTTTTTCACTTTTCATTACCTCCATCATCTCCCGAATAAAATGATACACCCGGCTCTTCGTTTCCGGCGTAATCAACCGTTGCAAACAGGCAAGGCGCTTTGGGCAGCTTCAGCTCGCTGGCCATGGCGATATGCGGTACCACAATGATGTATTTTAAATCTTCCTCCGGCTGAAGAAGCCGTGTCAAGTGCTGCTCGCCGTCATATAGCACGACGATCTCGTATCCGATATTCTGCTTAAGAAAAAATATCTGCGACGGGTAAGAAGCAGGATAATGCGCCATAGGCTCTACTTGTTCAATAAAGCGAAGCAATACCCAAATGGCGCTTATTATACGCTGATCAGGCTTGACAATCGGATCCATGCCGAGATAATATCCACCGGATATATCCTGTATCATAAGCTGGCGTTTTAAGTTATTAATTATTTTCTCCGCCGTTTTCGGCGGCTTGTTAAACAGTAACCGAACCACCTGAGTCCTGGTTAACGCCCCATACTGGGTCAGCCACCGGACTACATACTGCTCGTCCTGCAAAAGAGCTATGTTCATTGTATCCTCCACAAAAACCGCCAAGGTTGGCGGGGTGAAATACGTATTTCAAGAAAATACGTATTAAGTCGATTATACGTTTTCTGACAAGTATTTAGTAAGCGCTAACGCCTCTTCAAGCCTCTTGGGCAGCAAACAGATATAGTTGGTTCTGTCTTCTGAACCCTCTTCGGAAGTCACTGGTATCTTGAAATCAATTATTGCAGCGCTAACATTCCCTAGAGAATAGCTTAAAACGCATAGCTTCTCTTTATAATTCATTATGACACTCCCTTATAATCGAGCCGCAAGATCCTCACGG
>JAISVU010000093.1 GCA_031271375.1 Clostridiales bacterium
GACGGCTGATTCATGGTTTCGTGATTTTTCGGGCCTTTTGCGGACGGGCGACGTGCTGGTTTTGAATAACACTAAAGTAATGCCCTCGCGTCTTATTGGCCTGTCAAGGGGCCGGGAGACGGAGCTGCTGCTGCTGAACCGTGTCGAAGGGGACTGCTGGGAATGCCTCGCGAAGCCGGGCAAGCGGGCAAGGGAAGGGGATATTATATCCTTCGCGGATGAACTGCGCGCCGTCGTCATCGCAATCAAGCCGGACGGAAACCGGGTTGCGCGGATGGAATATACTGGGCGCTTTGATGCAATACTGGAAAAGGCGGGGAAACCGCCGCTGCCGCCGTATATCACAAAAACCCTGGAGGACAAGAGCCGCTACCAGACCGCCTATGCCAGGCACGAAGGCTCCGCCGCCGCGCCTACCGCGGGCTTCCATTTCACAAAGGAATACCTTGAAGAAATACGCGCCGGCGGCACGGACATCGCGGAAATAACCCTGCATGTGGGCCTCGGCACGTTCAGGCCGGTTAAGACGGAGAACATTCTTGAACATCATATGCACTCAGAGTATTATAACATAGAGCCGCCGCAGGCGGACATTATCAACCGCGCAAAGGAGCGCAGGGGGCGCGTGATAGCGGTAGGCACCACCACATGCCGCACGCTTGAAGCCGCGGCCCGCAACGGGCGGATCGTTCCTGGGAGCGGAAATACGGATATCTTTATCTATCCCGGTTATGAATTTAAAATAATTGACGCGCTGCTGACTAATTTCCATCTCCCGAAATCCACGCTGATCATGCTGGTAAGCGCGCTGGCTGGGCGGGAGAGTACATTGGCCGCCTATGAGAGGGCCGTGCAATCGCGTTACCGCTTTTTCAGTTTCGGCGACGCTATGTTTATAAGCTGATGCGGATTATCGCGGGGAGCGCGGGAGGGGCGCGGCTTCTGGCCCCAAAGGGTTTGGACACCCGCCCTACGCCGGACATGGTGCGGGAGGCGCTGTTTAACATAATCGCCGGTGAAGTGGAAGGCGCAAGGTTTTTTGACGCCTTTGCCGGAACCGGGGCCGTGGGCCTTGAAGCCCTGAGCAGGGGCGCGGAGTTTTGCTATTTTACCGATATTCGTTCGGAATGTGTAAGAATCATTAAGAAGAACGCCGAGATTACGGGGTTCTTGAAAAAATCTGAAATTATATGCGGCCCCGCCGATAAGTATTTGCGTATTCTTAAAACCTGTGATATAATGCTGCATATAATTTATCTTGACCCTCCATATGGGAAAAACCTGGAAACCCCGGTTATCGAAACGATACGCGACAGCGGAATACTGGCGGAGGGCGGGCTGATAATCCTCGAAAGAGGGACAGGCCTTGATAATGATATCCAGCTTGAGCCGGGCCTTGAGTTATACCGCCGCAAGCGTTACGGCGGGACTGAGTTAAGTTTTATCCGAAAGGTATAGAGGCGAATGACAGCAATTTACCCCGGCAGCTTCGATCCGATGACCTGCGGGCATCTGGACATCATTAAGCGGGCCGCCAAGTTCTCTGACCGTTTAATCGTCGCTGTGCTGAACAACGCGGCGAAGACGCCGCTGTTCACGGTGGAAGAGCGCATGGGAATGCTCCGTGAGGCGATGGAAGCGGAAGGGCTTAAAAACGCCGAAGTAGACAGCTTTTCCGGGCTGCTGGTGGATTACGCCAGGAGCAGGGATGTTTATTTGTTAATACGCGGGCTGCGCGCTGTAACGGATTTTGAGTATGAGTTCCAGCTGGCGCTGACGAACCGGATGCTAGACCCTGGGCTGGAGACCCTGTTTATATCCACCAGCACCGAGTATCTGTTTATTGCTTCCAGCGTTGTGAGGGAAATAGCCCAGGCCGGCGGGGACATCAGCAAAATGGCGCCGGATTACGTATGCGAAAGGCTTCGTCGTAAATTTAACGAACATATATAGGAGGTTGGGATAATGGAATCAATTACGGCGCATTTGGCTAAAATCGAGGATTTGATCCTGCGCATTGAAGATTTGCTGGAAGGCGCGCGTCCCACCGCTTTTTCCACAAAGGTTTCCGTAGACAAGAACAAGGTCTATGAGCTTATCGACGAGCTCAAGCCTTACTTGGACGACATCATTCAAGACCTGCCGGACGAGATAGTTAAGGCAAAGCGGGTAGTCGCCGACAGCGAGAAGATACTAGGCGACGCGCGCAGCAGGGCCTCGATGATCCTCCGCTCCAACGAAGCCGAGGCGGAGAAGCTGGTCTCGGAGCATGAGATAACCAAGCTGGCTGCGGCCCAGGCCGAACAGATAATCGAAGACGCGCGTAAGTTTGCGAAGGAGATGCGCTTGAACGCAGTGGAGTATGCCGACGAGATACTGGTTAAGACGGAAGAAACCGTGCGCGACGCGCTAGGCGCTTTTACAAAGAGCTGGCGCGACATAGAAAAGACATTCACCGATACCGGAGACCTTATCTTCGAGAACCGGCAGGAACTGCGGGGTTCAGACAGGCAGCCGCCCAAGTCTTGAACGGTTTTCTCTTTCTCTGTTTCTCTGTGTCTCTGTGTGGAAAGATTTTTACGCACGGAGGCACAGAGGCACAGAGGAGTTTATCGCTATAGCCTGTTAAGCCCCGGCTTCAGCGCAACCGCTGCCCCGTCCTTTTCAATCAGCACGTCTAAATGAGAAGGGTTGAACGCCATTGACCCGTCTACGCTCCAGCGCATAGAACGCATCGCGGTCACATAGTCGAAAATCTCGCCGTTCGCCGCCCTCCAGAGGCCGGGCATTTCGTTCAGGCGTCCGCAAATATCCTCGATCAAACCCCATCCGTCGTCCTCAAACTCGAAGGAATGCCCCCATATGTACAGAAGCCGGAGCTGCTTCCATGATCTTTTCCTTGTAAACATGCGCATCGCGGCTTCGGTATTTTTGTGATGGCACGAAGGGCCCCAGAGCATAAAATCATCGGGGAAGAGGACGCCGTCAGTCGCGTTCACGGTTCTGGCGTAATCGAATCCCGCGGCTTTAAGCAGCGCCGGGGCGCCGCCGCCAAAGTCGCCGAACGGATATGAAAACCCCCGCACGGGATATCCCGCCATGTCCTCAAGCCTTGCCCTGTCCTCTATCAGCTGCGTCATAGAGGCTTCGGCGGGCTGCTGCGAAAGAAACGGATGGCTGACCGAATGGGCGGCTATCTCATGCCCTTCGAATATTGCGGAGCACTCCTCTGCGGTTAAGTATCCCGGGGCGCCCAGCGTACCGGTGTTAAGATGAAACGTTCCCTTCATGCCAAAGCGGTTGAACACCTCAACAAGCCGCCGGTCTTCCGCGCGTCCGTCGTCGTAGCTGAAGGTGACGGCCTCCCGGCCGCCGTTCGGGAAAAGATAGTATACGGGCTGCATAAATGGCTCCTTTTTTATACAGTATACTCCAAACTCGCCCGAAATTCAAGTATTGCTCTTTTTATCACGTTAGCTTATAATAATAGGCGGTGATCATGTGGATAAAGGATTCAAATATTGGTTTGACAATGTTTTCTGGTATCATTACAAAGGCCATCTGTTCGCGGGCATCGCGTTAATCGCGGTTATAGCCTACGCGGTTTATAGCATGGCGAACAGGCATGATCCGGATTTTATGTTCGCGTTGGCTTCGCAGAACCCTGTCCACAGTATGCAAACCGAGATTATCACCGCCCGCTTTGAGGAATGGGGTTATGACGCCCCCGGCACCGCGCTGTTCCTAAACGAAAACAACCCGGAGGTTATGATAGCCTGGCAGCTCTTGATGATAACGATGGTCGACGACGATTACGCGGTGTTTTTTGTGGGGGAGAGCGCGCTGGACAGCTTTACCGACCAGATCGAAGGCTTTCTTCCGATGAGCGAAGCGGGCTTTCCGCCTGCGGGCATTGACCCGCGCATGACGGAGGTTCCGGCGGAGATAACCGATGGAATCGGGTTAGGCCCCGAAACATACTACGCGCTTATAAAGCGCCCTAAAACAGACGGAGACGGTTCCGTAAAACCCGAAGACGCGGAGAAGACAAATAAAGCAAAGGAAAGCCTTGCTAGGCTGCTTGGGTATTAGACGCCGGGGGAGGATTTGCGATATGCGCATGAAAAAGCGGGGCCGCCGCTTGAGAAACAGCGTAATCAGGTCTCAAAAGATTTTTATTGAGAGGTATCAGCGCCGGTCGGGGATAGTCAACGCCTTTAACCGGGCGAACGAGATATTCAGCTATCACGACGAGGAGACCATCGAGGAGGTTATGTCCAAAGGGATATGGCCCATCGCGGACGCGCTGGATTTGGATCAGCTGTGCCTCTACCGCTTTATAAACGACGAGGGCGGCATTCAGTACGGTCAGCGCTACCGCTGGAACAGGCAGGAAGGCGGAACGGCGCCGTTAATCCAGAGCCTTGTGAAGCTGCCGGATAAGGGGGCGGTGAGGGACTGGCTTTCAATCCTCAACAAGAATCAGTGCATTAATATACGCGTAAGCGACCTGCCTCCCGACGAATATAATTTTTTCTCAAAATATGATGTGAAATCCATATACTTTGTGCCGATATTCACTTACAGCGAATTTTGGGGTTTTATTTCATTGGAGGATCACAGGACGTCCCGGTATTTTATAGACGAGGACGAGGACCTTATGCGCATGGGGGCGCGCTTCTGCGCCAACGCGCTTATCCGGTCCGACCGCACGGAGGCCGCCGAAAGGGCTACCGCCGTTATCCGTTACAAGGAACGCATGGCCGATACCTTGAATAAAGCCGCGATCATATGCCTGTCTAAGAACGAGGGCTCTTTTGAAGAGCTTATGTCGGCCAGCGTTAAGCTCATCGCCGATCACCTGGACATTGACAGGATGTCGGTATGGCGCAACTTCACAAAGCCGGACGGGCTTCACGCGTCGCAGATATTCCGCTGGTCTTACCGGGAAGGCGGCATTACAAACCCGACGGAAGGCCTTCACGACATCTTGTACGCTTCCGGGGCCGCAAGCTGGGAAAGCAGGCTTGCCGAAGGCAAGACGATAAACGGCATAGCCGCCGATATGCCCGAGTACTGGCTGTTCGAGAAATACGGGATGGTATCGCTGTTTGTCGCGCCGGTTCACATCAACCATCGCGTCTGGGTCTATGTTATCTTTGAGGACCTTCAAAAGCCCAGGGTGTTTGACAACGAGTGCGTTGACATTCTTAGCCAGGCGGCCTTCCTGTACGCCAACGTCATAATCGGCTACGAGATGGAGCGGGACGTGGAATCCTCCAACACGCTGAACCGCGTGATGCTGGACGTAACGCCTATGGGCATAGGCTTCTTTAACGCTCTCGGGGAGATCATAGACTGCAATAAATCGCTGGCGCGCATGTTTAACTGCGATAAAGACTACCTTCGCGAACATTTCTACGATATGCTCCCGGAGTTCCAGCCCGACGGAAAGAATTCAAAAGAGCAGGCGCGGGTGAATATACGCGCCGCCCTTTCCGGGGAAGGCGCCCCGCACTTTGAGTTCAACCATTTAACGGCGCAGGGGGAGCTGCTGCCCTGCGACGTGACATTGAAACGCGTTAATTATAACGGCCAGATTATGGGCATCGGATATATGTATGACCTGAGAAACACGAAGAAAATGGAAATGATCGCGTCCAGGGCCCAAAAAATGGCCGACGCCCTGAAAGACGCCAGCCCGATATCCTACATCCTATTTGACGACAGCACAGAGCCTATCGACTGCAACGACGCCGCGCTGAAGCTGTTTAAGGCTCCAAGCAAGGA
Source organism: Clostridiales bacterium (assembly GCA_031271375.1). GTDB lineage: Bacteria > Bacillota > Clostridia > Lachnospirales > WRAX01 > JAISVU01. Next base: position 5,791 of record JAISVU010000093.1, read on the forward strand.
ATACCTGCTGAAGAATTACTGGAGCGTATTCAGCCCCGAATACCAGGCGAACGCAGAGAAGAGCAGGGAGGAAGCCGTCAGGCGCAGGGAACAGGCCATCCGGCAAGGCGTGTCGGTTTTTGAGTGGATGCATACCGACATCAACGGCGAGCTTATCCCGATGGAAAACACAATGACGCGGGTGCTGCTGGACGGAACGACCCATGTTATCTCATATAAGTACGACATGCGCAATATTAAGCGCATGAATGAAGACCTGCGCAGGCAGGGGCTTCTCCTTAGCGAGCGCCTGGAACAGCAGGAGCTGATGTCCGACATAGCGCGGAGCTTTATCGCCAACGAGGGCGTGGACGGGCTTATAGAAAGCGCCCTGGGCAAAATAGGGTGTTTTCTCAAGGCCTCCCGCGTTATCATAGCCTCTTGCAACAGAGAAAAGGAAAACACGATAATCGAATGGACGTGGAACGACGAAGGCGCGCCGCTGCCGTCGAGCGATACATACGCTCCGCTCCCGCTGATTCTGGAAGACTTCGCCGACGAGCTGCCGGAAGGCATCGCGGCGCCTACCGTGATATGCGACAAAGACAGCTGCGAGAGTCAGCTAAGGCGGGACGCAATGGAAAAGCTGAACGTAAGCAGCCTTTTATGCGCCGCGCTGTACATGGACGGAAAATTATGGGGCACCCTCCATGTGGAGCAGTGTGACCGGGCAAGGGAATGGACGGCCAGCGAGCGCTCGTTTGTTTCTATGATCGCCAGCACGATCTCCGGCGCGATAAT
>JAISVU010000110.1 GCA_031271375.1 Clostridiales bacterium
TATATCCGTATAACCCGGTTAATTCATTGTCGAATAACCCGCAGGCAAGGCTTTGCTCTAACTCGGTGATAGTCATATGTACCTCGATTAGCCTTATAGTTGGAAGCATCATTCTACAGCGGTTAAATACGCAGTGCTTATAATGCGTGAACGATGCTCAGATGCCTGTTCTCAAAATCAATTGTCAAAATATGGTCAGAAAATATATCGCTGCCAATACTGCCGGATAGTATAAATGTTCGGGACGGGCTAAATTCTCTTGTGGCATGGATAAAAGCGTCTTTTAATACAACCTGTTTATCATTGAAAAATATGGGTAATTCCGGTACCACATAGCCTTCATATTCGAAAGCCTCGGATTGTCCGGCTCCAGCAATTTGACGCTTATCTTTTTCCGCTCCGGGGAATCTGCCAACCATGATTTTGCCAAAATACGATTTATTTCCGCCTGTATCTAACGCCGCAGTTATGGGTTCGCCGTTTACAACGATTCTAACCATAGGGTAAAAATCACAGCACATATTCCTGTTAGCATCCGATTTATGCGGAGCGCAAAGCCGTATTCTCCGATTTTTATAATCTATTTCCCAACGTAACCGCTTAATTATTTCCCATCCTATCATGCCGTTGATTTTCGGGCCTCCCGCAGCGCTAAAGTCAAGTGCTTTATCCGGCATAATCAAACACTTTTTGTTCCTAATGACGGATTTTCCTAACCTAAGCTCGTTGATTCGAGCGGCTCCGGCTGCTACGGAACCTTCCGTCACAGCGTCAGCGCTGACGCTTTTCTCTTCGGATTTAATACCGCAGATATCCGCCACGGACTGAGTTATTACAGTAAACATTGCTCCTGTATCGACCAGCAGATTAACGTCTTCACCGTTAATCCGAACGGTCATAATAGGTTGAATCATTGGGAACTCAGGCATCTCAGCCTCTGAGATTTCATTGGATAGCGAAAACTCAGTATCCCGTGTATCATACATTTCTATCTGTTCCGTATCATCATCGTTTCTCGGGAATCCAAGAGATTTTAGCCCGCCGAATCTGTCCTGCCATATCAGAATAGAAAACAAAAGCTCATAAGCCATGTCCTTGATTTCCTCACAAGTTGAAGCAAGCAGTTCCCTTGCTAACTCTTCAGCTTTTTCTTCATCACAATCTAAAAATGATTTGACGGCAAGCCGAAGTTTATTCTGTTCTGCGGACAGCCCGTTTTCCGGGAAGTCCGCCAGACCTAAGCGTTTTATTGATTCAATAAAAGTCACGGTAAATGCTCCTTATTGTTGTATTTTAATATCATAAAAAGCCCCCTCGACATTTATGCCGAGGAAGCTCCCTCTGGAGATGAGGGGAATCGAACCCCTGTCCGAAAACACACCAGCCTGAACCTCTCCCATCACAGCCGGTTTTTAAGGATTCCCCTCTCTAAGCGCAAACCGGCAAGCGCTTAGTTCGGGTAGCTTCATAGGTTCTTCTTCCGCCGCAAAGCTTAGGCGGAAAAGTTCCCCGCATGGACGACGCCGGTAACTTGCCCTGCGGGAGAGACAAGGCCGACGGCCGCTTTATTTAAGCGGCAAAAGCTAAATTATCGTGGTTGTTTATTTTTTGTTGGCATTTTAACGCATTTACCGTTGCGGATGGCTATTCATGAAGATAATATCCCCGTCGAAACCATTGCACCCCCGTATAGTTATTATGATCATATTCTAGCATATGCTATAAGTTTAAGCAAGGATAATTTGAATTTGTCACCTGTTAATAATATAAAAAAGGCCGTTTTATCAGTTAACGGCCTTTTCTGCAGTAACTATCTGGGCTCTGGGTTCCGCGCCCTCGGCCCTAGCTAAGCGCTTCCGCCGTTTCCTTCAGCTGCTTGATGATCTCCAGCTTCTGCGGGCATTTGGATTCGCACTGCCCGCATTCGACGCAGGCGGAGACGGGCTTGTGCTTGGAATCCCCGGTGCCGATCTTGCCGTACTGCTCCTTCGCGTGGGCTGTGAGACCGTAGACGCGGTGGTAGTTCATCAGCTGGAATATATTCGGGATGTTGAGCCCCTGGGGACAGGGCATACAATAATTGCAGCCCGTGCAGTACAGCTCGGAAAGGCGCTTAGTCTCTTCCAGCATCGCTTGAACCTTAGCTTTTTCTTCGGCGTTCAAGTGCCCTTCAAGGGAAGCCACCTTAGCGTTCTCTTCCACCATTTCCGGCGCGCTCATCCCCGAAAGGGCTACATGAACCCCCGGATTCGCCAGAACGAAACGCAGCGCCATTTCGGCGGTGCTTACCGCGGCGTTCGCGCCTAGCGCCTCTTGAATGACTTTGGACGGCGCGCCAAGCCTGCCGCCCGCCACCGGGCCCATAACCACCACGCCTAGGCCCTTTTCATTGGCGTAGGCGATGTTCGCTTCGTTGGCGCGGTCCAGCAGATTATACTGCATCAGGACAGACGAGAAATACCCGCTGTCAACGATTTCCTTCATGTTTTCGGGTTTGTCGTGGTAAGAGAAGGATATATGCTTGATGAGGCCTTCTTCCTTCGCCTTGAGCGCCTCGGCCATCGGCCCGCCGGCCTTCATAACCCGCTCTTTGAAGGAAGCCAGGTTGATCCCCCACATGTGATAGAAGTCGATGCTCTCCGTGTCCAGCTGTTTTAAGGATTTTTCCAGCTTTTCGCGCAAATCCTTCGCCGAGGCGTTTTCCGTCGGATATTTCGTTGAGACGTACACCCGGTGTCCCTTCCAGGATTTAAGCGCCTTGCCCACCGTAATCTCGCTTAACGAATCCAGGTAATAAGGCGCGGTGTCAATATAGTTGACGCCCAGCTCAAACGCTCTATGTATCATCGGGATAGAAGCGTCGTCGTCGATATATTTTTTGCCGTCTTTTTCCAGCATGGGCAGGCGCATCGCGCCGAAGCCCAGCGCGGAAACCTTTATTCCGGTCTTGCCAAATTCCTTGTAAATCATATCGCACCTCCGGTATTGATTATTCTGCTTGGCATTATTCTAACACATTTAAACTTTTATTACCAGTTTATTTTTTCGCTGGCCGGACATAATAATCTCGTAAAGCAAACGAGTTTTACATGACAGATACTATAACGATAAAGAACGTGTCTTTCATACGAAAGCGCCAGTACAAATCGGAGGTGTCAGGTCATATGAACGGCAACGCGGATGGCTGCTAGAGCCTGGATAAAAGAAGAGCCTGGAACCTAGATGAGGCTATCATGTAGTTTTGAATGGATTCGGTGAAGCTTTTATCAAGGCGAATAACTAAATAACCACAGCGAAGCTAAAAGATGTTTTATACATCGGCGGGGTATCCGGTCAAGCAATTCAACATTGCATAATTGACGCGGGTACCCCGTTTGTGATATAACTGAGGTATGATTACAAATATACAGCGCTACGGTATTCACGACGGCGGCGGCATCCGTACCGTGGTATTTTTTAAAGGCTGCCCGCTCCGCTGTAAATGGTGCCATAATCCCGAGACCCAGAGCTTTAAGCCTCAAACGGCGGTTTACCCCGAACGCTGCGCGGGCTGCGGGGCTTGCAAGGCCGTATGCGGGAAAACCCAGGACGAATGCGGCGGCTGCGGAAGGTGCTGGGATGTTTGCGTTTACGGCGCCAGAGAAGGCGCAGGGCGGGGCATATCCCCGGAGGAACTGGCGAACCTCATCGCGAAAGACATGACCTTTTATACATATTCGGAGGGCGGGGCCACGCTTTCAGGCGGCGAGCCGATGGCCCAGGACACGGCTTTTTTGTGTGAGTTGCTGGCGCGTCTGCGCAATATGGGGATAGACGCCGCGATAGACACCTGCGGAGCCGTCCCCTGGGAGCGTTTTGAGGCCGCGCTGCCATTCGCCCCCGTATTTTTGTATGACTTCAAAACCCTGGATCCCGCGCTGCATAAGGCGTTTACCGGGCATGACAACGCGCTGATCCTGGATAACCTGAAAAGGCTGTGCGAGGCCGGAGCCAATGTGAAGCTGCGCGTCCCGGTTATCGGCGGGGTCAATGACGTCGATGAACAGCGGCGCATGGCGGAGTACGCGGGGAACCTCCCGTTGTCTGAGGTTGCGCTGCTGCCGTATCATAACACGGGCTCGCATAAATGGCGGCGTTTTGGCATGGCCGCGCCGGATTGTGAGTTTTGCACGCCCTCGAAAGAGCGGATGGATGAGATTACAGGAATATGGGAAAAACAGGGATTTAACAGTGTGTCAATAGGAGGGTAACATATGGAACGCGGTATGAACGAACGTATCCGAAGTCTCAGGAAAGCCAGCGCGGACGCGCAGCCGCGCCTGTCCCTTGAGCGAGCGCTGCTGGAAACCGTGGCCTACCGGCTTTACGAAGGCCGGGTTTCCGTGCCGGAGCTGCGGGCGCTTACTTTTAAGCACATAATGGAGCATAAGGAAATCCATATTAACGACGGCGAGCTGATTGTGGGCGAGAAGGGCGAGAACCCGCAGACCGCGCCTACGTTCCCGGAGCTGTGCTGCCACACGCTGGACGATATGCGCGTTATGGACGGCAGGGAGCTTATTTCGTTCAAGGTATCCGACGGCGATTTTAAAAAACAGGAGGAAATCATCATCCCGTTTTGGGAAAAACGCTGCATACGCGCAAAAATAATGGAAGCGATGACCCCGGAGTGGAAGGACTGCTACGCTTCCGGTATTTTTACCGAGTTTATGGAGCAACGCGGCCCCGGCCATACCGTCGGCTCCGAAATAATATATAAAAACGGTTTTTTGGACTTTAAAGATAAGATATCTGAATCTATTAAATCCCTGGACTTTGCCAAAGACCCTGATGCCCTGTCCAAGAAGGAGCAGCTTAACGCGATGTCCATTTGCTGCGACGGGATTATCGCCCTTGGTAGGCGTTATGAGGAGCTGGCGCGGGCTATGGCCGGGGAGGAAAGCGACCCGCTGCGGAGGATTGAGCTGGAGCGCATCGCGGAGAACTGCTCGGTCGTCCCGGCGAACAAGCCGCAGACCTTCTGGCAAGCCCTGCAAATGTACTGGTTCGTTCACCTGGGCGTGACGACGGAGCTGAACCCCTGGGATGCTTACAGCCCGGGCCGCCTGGATCAGCACCTATATCCGTTCTATAAGAAGGACACGGATTGCGGCATAATGGACGAATACCACGCGAAAGAGTTATTAGAGTGCCGGTGGGTGAAATTCAACAACCAGCCCGCGCCGCCTAAGGTGGGCATTACATTAAAAGAGAGCGGTACATACACGGATTTCGCGAACATCAACACCGGCGGCGTAGCCCTGGACGGCTCCGACGGCGTAAACCCCGTCAGCTACCTTATTCTGGATTGCATGGAAGAAATGCGCCTCCTTCAGCCCAGCTCCAACGTGCAGATAAGCAAGAAAAATCCCAGAGCCTTCCTGCGCAGGGCCTGCGAAATCTCGCGGGAGGGATGGGGCCAGCCCGCCTTTTATAACACCGAGGCGATCATCCAGGAACTCTTGAACGCGGGTAAGACGATAGACGACGCGCGGCGCGGCGGCTCCAGCGGATGCGTCGAGACAGGGGCGTTCGGCAGCGAGGCCTATATACTCACCGGCTACTTTAACCTGCCGAAAATCCTGGAGCTGACGCTGAATGACGGCTATGACAGCGTTTCGGGGCGGCAGCTGGGCCTCAGGCTGGGGCGCGGCACGGATTTTAAGGACTACGCCGCGCTGATGGAGGCGTTTAAATGTCAAATACAGCATTTTGTGGATATAAAAATAACCGGCTCCAATACGATTGAAGCCATCTACGCGAAGTATATGCCCGAGGTCTTTCTCTCGGTTATAACGAACGACTGCATAGCCCGTGGGAAGGACTACAACGCGGGCGGGGCGCGCTATAACACCAGCTACCTGCAGGGCGTAGGCATCGGCACCGTGACGGATTCATTGGCCGCCATAAAGCATCATGTGTATGAGAAGAAGGATATCACGATGGAGCGGTTGTTGAAGGGGCTTGAGAGCGACTTTGACGGCGACGAGGCCCTGCGCCAGACGCTGCTTAACAAATCCCCCAAGTACGGGAACGACGACGATTACGCCGACGATATAATGCGCGAAGTGTTCAAATATTACGATGACTGCGTTACGGGCCGGCCCAATATGCGGGGCGGGTCATACCGCGTAAACATGCTGCCGACGACCTGTCATGTCTATTTCGGCGAGGTGATGACGGCCTCGGCCAACGGGCGCAGGGCGGGGAAGCCGGTATCTGAAGGGATTTCGCCCACCCAAGGCGCGGATACGAACGGCCCAACCGCCGTCCTTCGCTCCGCGTCCAAGATGGATCACCTGCGCACGGGCGGGACGCTGCTTAACCAGAAGTTCTCGCCCGGCGCCGTCGAAGGCCCCGCCGGCCTGGACGGGATGGCAGATCTTATCCGCGCCTACTTCGCTATGGACGGGCATCACATACAGTTTAACGTAATCGGCAGAGAGACGCTTATTAAAGCCCAGCAGAACCCCGAGGAATACAAGGATTTGATCGTCCGCGTCGCCGGGTACAGCGACCATTTCAGGAACCTCGGCAAGGCCCTCCAGGACGAGATTATCGAGCGCACGGAGCAGGCGCTATGAGCGGGGAATTCTATGAAAACCCATTGTCGGCCCGGTACGCGGGGGAGGAGACGAGGCGATGTTTCTCAGACGACAACAAGTTCACTACATGGCGGCGGCTTTGGCTCGCGCTGGCGGAGAGCGAGAAGGAGCTGGGCTTAAATATAACGGACAGCCAGATTGCGGAGCTAAAAGCGCATGTGACCGATATAAACTACGAAACGGCCGCCGCCTATGAGCGGGAGCTGCGCCACGACGTTATGGCCCATGTGCGGGCTTACGGCGACCAATGCCCCGAAGCGCGGGCGATAATCCACCTGGGGGCCACGTCCAGCTTCGTAGGGGATAACACCGACATCATCCTTATGCAC
>JAISVU010000206.1 GCA_031271375.1 Clostridiales bacterium
CCCTCGAGGTAGGCAAGATATTCGCCCCGGGCGAGAATGTGGTAAGCTACGACAGACTTGGCATAGGCCGCCTTATTTACCATCTGCCCACATCCCTGTGCCGCATGTACGTAAACGAGGTGTTAAGCGGCAGCACGATAGACCAGATCGACGACGAAACCATTACGACGGTTAACGAGTTTTTCCGATGCAATCTCAACATCTCCGAGACGGCGAGGAAACTTATAATACACAGGAACACGCTGGTCTACCGCCTAGACAGGCTCCAGAAGCTCACAGGCCTGGATTTGCGCAAGTTCGACGACGCCGTGATCTTTTATATTACCCTCATGGTGACAAAGTTCATGGCTTTCCAGGGTAAAAAGGGTATTGACAACTTCCGTAATTAGCTTTATTATACGATTGTAACATATTCTTAACAAAATTGTAATAATTTAGGTGGTATCTTGTTAGAGTTTAAAAACGCGACGAAGATATACGACGATAACGGCGCTGTGGCGTTGAAGGATGTAAGCCTGTACGTAGGCCAGGGCGAGTTTGTTTTCATAGTGGGGACAAGCGGCTCGGGCAAATCCACGCTGGTGAAGCTGATATTCCGCGAAGAGGAGCTGACCAGCGGCGTTATCCGCGTAAACGGGGTCAACACGGGGCAGCTTAGGAAACGCGATATCCCCCGCTATCGGCGCAAAATGGGGATTGTGTTCCAGGATTTTAGGCTGCTTCCCAATAAAACGGTGTATGAAAACGTGGCCTTTGCGATGGAGGTCGTAGAGGCGAGCCAAAGGCAGATACGGCGGGACGTGCCGACGGTTCTTTCGATGGTGGGGCTTCTGAAGAAATCCAAAGCCTATCCGGGCCAGCTCTCCGGCGGCGAGCAGCAGCGGACGGCCCTCGCGAGGGCCATTGTAAATAAGCCTCCGCTGCTTGTGGCGGACGAACCCACGGGTAACCTGGATCCCGACACGGCCTGGGAAATAGTAAAGGTGCTGGAAGACATCAACGATACGGGAACCACAGTCATTGTGGCGACCCATGCTTGGGATATAGTGGACAATATGCAGAAACGCGTTATAACGTTTAAAAACGGCGTTTTGGTAAGCGATAGGGAAGTCGGTGGGTACAGCGATGAGGATTAGACATTTCGCCGAGGCTTGCAGGAGTATAGTCCGCAATAAGATGATGTCCCTATCCTCTGTGATTATCGTAGCGGCCTGTCTGTTTATCGTTATGCTGATGGTGTGTTTAGGGTTGAACATCGACTCGGCGCTGGGAACCGCGGAATCCGATGTGCAGCTTACTGCGTTCATAGAGGACGGCCTTATAGGCGAACAGATAAACGAGTTGCTCATAACGATTAATAATATGGAGCATGTAAGCCATATAGCGTTTGTCTCGAAGGAAGAGAACTGGGCGCGGCTAAAAGCCTCTCTCGATATTACGGAAAAGGTTGACGAAATAGTCACATCCAGCCCTGTCAGCGCCTGTTATGACGTGACGGTTGACAGCGCGCAATACACCGATGCCGTTGTGGAGAATATACGGGCTCTTCCGGGTATCAGCACGCTTCCTTACGCTGCGGAGACCGTCGGGCTCCTTGTTTCGCTAGGCACAATTATACGTATTGTGTTTTTGGTAATAATCGCGCTGCTGGCGCTGCTGTCCATAGTGATAATTACAAACACGATCCGCCTGACAATAGACAATCGTAAGATAGAAATCGGCATAATGAAGTATATCGGATCGACTAACTGGTTCATACGCTGGCCGTTCCTGCTGGAGGGTTTGATTCTGGGCCTTACCGGAGCGCTGATACCCGTCGCGCTCTTCGTCATATTCTATGACGGGGTTATGGGTTTTCTAGTCGAGACGTTCCAGTTCTTATTCGCGAGTATGGAGTTAATCTCGGGTTTAGACATATTCCCTGTCCTCGCGCCGCTGACCCTTGCCATAGGCGGCGTTATCGGGACGCTGGCCAGTGTGTTTACAATGAGAAAGTATTTGGATGTGTAATGCTTAGGGGGGTTGTTTAATTGAGACGATATAAATTTAAGATGGCGAAATGCGCCGCCGCCGCTCTGATAGCGGCTTTGATGTGTTTCGGCTCTATCGGCGATGCAATGGCCGACAGTATCAGCGATTTGCGGGCCAAACGCAAGAACCTGGATCAAAGCGTCAGCGATGCGAAGAGGCAGTTAAACAGCACCGTATCGGATCGCAATAACACCGCGTATGAGGCCGACGTCCTGGACGCCGAGATGGAAAACGCACAGATGTATTATGATTATTATGTGGATCTGCTGGCGTGGGCCGACGCGGAACTGGTGATACTTGAGGCGGATCTTGCCCAGGCCATGCAGGATTATGACGTTCAATACGCCGCCTTCGTCGAACATATACGCTTAATAAACGAAGCCGGCGGCGAGTCGCAGCTTTTCCTCAAGATTTTGATGGGCTCCGGCGATATTAACGAGCTGGTTAATAACGCGGAGTACGCCAAGGAGTTGATGGAATACGATGCGCGTATGACCGAACAGCTCCTGGTAAAGAAGGACGAGATAGGGCAAAAACTTGCGAGCGTCGAGGAATACCGGTTAGAGATTGAAGCGATGAGGTATGAGCAGGAAGGCTACCTGGCCCAGCTTAACCAAAAGATATTGGAGAAAGAAGCGCGCCTGACGGCGCTGTATGAGCAGGAGGCCTATTTTAACCAGATGATCGCCGATATTCAAGCGGATGAGAAGAAGGTTGAAAACCTTATTAAAGAGGCCGAAGCCGCCGAGCTGGCCCGCCAGAGAGCGGCCCTGGGCGAAAACGCCGTCAAGACGCCTTATCAGGGCGGGGTTCTGGCCTGGCCGGTGCCGTCCAGCACGAACATAACTTCCGGCTATGGGAACAGGAAGCACCCCATATCCAAAAAGAACGATTTCCACGGCGCGATAGATATCGGCGCCAAGTCGGGCAACAGCATAACCGCGGCCGGAAACGGGAAGGTTATATTCGCGGCGCGGCAGGGTTCTTACGGCAACCTGATTATTGTCGACCACGGCGGCGGCATATCCACGGCCTACGCGCACTGTTCTTCGTTCGTCGCCAGCGTGGGCCAAACCGTCACGAAAGGCCAAGTTATCGCGAAGATAGGCAGCACGGGCCAGTCCACCGGGCCGCACCTGCATTTTGAGGTAAGGGTTGACGGGAGCCAAAAGAATCCGATAGATTACTTAAAGGGTTAAGCTGACAAGGGAGGGGAGCCGATTCCCCTCCGTTTGCATAATAGTTAGACAAACATAATATTATAATAGCATATGAACTGACTATAAGGAGCTGCTTGCATGACCAACAAGAAAACCTTCGCTATGGGGCTGTTCGCGGGCATGGTCGCGATCGTCCTCATCTATACCGCAATAATGCTCATCGTTCCGGGTTTTCTTAGCGGAAGCATTAATCTTCGCAACGCGTCCGGCCTGCCCGCCGGCGCTGCGGATAACACGCCGAGGCCGGCTTATCCCACGATAGGCAACAAGGTTGACGATATACTCAAAACCCTGAATGAGAACTATGTTGAACAGCTTGATATGACCGAGTTGTCTCAGAAGATATACCAAGAAGTAGCGGCTGCTTTAGGCGATCCATACACCAACTATCTGGATGCGCAGCAGTACATGGCCTTTATGGAGGACACGGAAGGGATTTACGCCGGTATAGGCGTCATGGTAGGCGCAAACCTTGACAACAACCGCATCGTTATCACGGTTCCGTTCGAGGGTTATCCCAGCGCTGAAGCCGGGCTTCTTCCCGGGGACGCGATCGTAAAGGTCAACGGCTACGAAGTGAACGCCGAGATGATGGACGAAACCGTAAGGATGATAAAGGGCGAGCAGGGAACCAGCGTAGAGCTGACTATCTACCGCGAATCATCCGACGAGACCTTTGACGTGACGATAGTCCGCGAGATAATTAACGTGCCGACGGTAAGCCACAAGATGCTGGACGGGGATATCGGATATCTTAGGATTACCCAGTTCGAACGCGTAACGGCGCACCAGTTCGAGGCGTCGTATAACGAGCTTGTCGGGGACGGTATGAAGGGGCTTATCCTGGATCTGCGGAACAACCCCGGCGGCCTCCTCTCGGTTGTTAATTATATCACCGACATCCTTGTGCCGGAGGGCATCATCGTCTATACCGAAGACCGTTACGGAAACCAGACCAGAACCCCGTCCAACGAGGAGCATATTGAGGTGCCGCTCCTGGTGCTGGTAAACGGTTACAGCGCCAGCGCCAGCGAAGTGCTGTCCGGCGCGGTGCGCGACCACGGCGTTGGCGAGCTGGTGGGCACAACCACGTTCGGCAAAGGCCTGGTACAGAATGTCTATACCCTAAAGGACAACAGCGCCCTGCGCGTCACAATCGCCAAATACTACACCCCCAGCGGCGTATGTATCCAGGACATCGGTTTGGAGCCGGACTACGAGATAGACATGGACACCGAGCTGACCGTGCGGCTGGCTAACCTTACGCTGGACGAGGATGTGCAGCTGAAGAAAGCGCTGGAGGTTATGGAAGAGAAGATAGGCAGATAAAGAAGAGAGAAGATAAATATAGAAAAGACACTCGCAGGGATAATCGCGGGTGCCTTTTTTCATTACAAATTCCACTAAGTCGGCCGCTTTCTATAAAAAACCCTCACAGCTCCGCGAAGAACTTCCTGTTATGCTCCACCCCCGGACTATTGGGCCTGGCCAGGGCCGCCCTTTCGTTGTACATCTTCGCGCCTTCGATATCCCCCAGCTTGTAGCGGCATACGCAGCATTCAATATTGGGGATATAGTCCAGGTAATCCGGCAGGACGAAGCCCTTTGAATCCGGGCGCTCAAGATTGAGGGCGGTGTGGAACCAATGGAACGCCGTCCTGTAATCCTCTTTGCGCTTGTAATAATAACCCAGCTCGCAGCAGATTTCCGCCCTGGGGGCGTCGTAGTTAAAGCTCCTTATAAGGACGGGGACTATCTTCTCCTCGGCTCCCAGCGTATTATAGGCTATGGACAGGGCCAGGCATGAGGCTATGTTGTCCTCCAGCCAGCCCTGGCCGGAATCCAGGAATTTCTCAAAATACCAGGCGGACTTTGCCCACATCCCATGATCCTTCAATTCCCTCGCGAAATAATAAGTCTGGCGCGCGTTCATCGGCTTCAGGCTTGCCTCAAGGTTCGTGTAAATGTTCAGGTTACGGTTCCCGTCCCCTTCCTTAGGGTTCTTTTTGTGGTGGATATAGATGTCCGCGTATATGTTGCCTGGCGGGATGGGCATGTACTCGTGGATGGGGTCTTCCCACTTTATCCCCAGCTTCCTGCGGGTGAGGCGGCCGCGTGTTGAGGTAAGCAGCGGATGCCCCTGGTCGTCGAAGGCGGTGTGATATTTCATAGACACCATGTTGACGCCGGGATCCAGCTCATTCTTTAGGGCGATGAGCTTCGTGAGTTCCTCAGGCGGGATCACGTCGTCGGCATCAAGCCACATCTGGTAGTCCATCGACGCTTTGGAATAGGCCTCGTTCCGGGCCGCCGAGAAGTCGTCTATCCATTTAAAATCATATACCTTTGAGGTGTATTTTTTCGCTATCTCCTTAGTGTTATCCGTGGAACCGGTGTCGACTATAATTATCTCGTCCACCGCTTCCTTAACGCTGTCCAGGCACCGCGCCAGTACGGCTTCCTCGTCTTTAACAATCATGCACAGGCTAATGGTTATCATATAGTCCGCTCCCTATCTTCTTATTTAACCAATCGGCAAGCTCATTCACCGCCGTACTGAAACTCACACGCGGCATAAATCCCGTGTCGGTTTCGAGCGCAGATATATCAAACCAGGATTTATCAAAGCGCAGCCCGTCGTCTGGGCGTTTGTCAAAGGCAAGAGCCGCTTCCGTGCCAAGGGCTTCCCGCGCCTCGATAAACCACTCGCGCAGCGGCTTTGCTCTGCCCGAGCCGATATAATACTCCCTGCCCGTCAATCGTTCCGCTTGCCCGAGGAGCCGCAGGGCCAGCGCGGCGTCCCTTACGTCTATCAT
>JAISVU010000217.1 GCA_031271375.1 Clostridiales bacterium
AAATACCCCTTGTGTTCTTTCGTTGTCTCTACGCTTGCAAAATATTCAGTGATTTTTGTCTTCTTTTCCATGTGCTTTATTTTACCACAGTTTTTTAATTTCGAAAATTGATTTCCGTGCGAGTTTGGTACTGACGTTTTACTTGGCGTGAAGATACATGCTTATTTTGCCGACTTAACGCGCAATAAGTTTGTGGACGAGAGTGAACTGATTAAAATTCTCGCAGAAAAAGGCGCGCTGGGATGCCTAAAGGACGCCATAACAAAGCCGGACAGCGAGCGGGAAATAGCGGTTAAGAGGGCCGTTTCCAAACTGCCCAGGTTTCTTAACTCCGACGAGGCTAACGATATGCTGTATAGCTTCGCGGCGGCGCTGGGGTGGAAGATTACTAAGCCGCAGCAGGCTGTCAATGCACAGCAAACCGTTATGCCGCGTCCGCAACCGCCGCAAGCTGTAGACGCGCCTCAAAAGAGTGCGGCAAGCGGAACGCTCGGCGTTAATCCCGCGATTGGCAGCGTTCATAACCTGGACGGGATTGACTGGCGCGTACTTTCCGTCGAAAACAACAAGGCGCTGCTTATCAGCGAGAGAATACTTGAAAAACGCCCGTACAATGTCGAATGGAAAGATATAACATGGGAGAACTGCACACTGCGAAAGTATTTGAACGGGGAGTTTCTAAACAAGCTTGGTGCGGTAAAATCGGCCATAGCCGAAACGCGCAACGCCAACCCAAACAACACATGGTACGGCGCGGCGGGAGGGAACGCCACGACGGACAAAGTGTTTTTGCTGAGCTTGTATGAGCTTGTGAAATACTTTGGCGACAGCGGCGACCTGGCGAACAAGCGGCGGAAAGACAATAGCGGCGATGTCGATATCAATGGATGGTCTGTGAATGACCAATACAACTCCGCAAGAATGTCAAAATATGGAAACGAGGCCTCGTGGTGGTGGTTGCGGTCGCCCGGCTTCTATGGCGACACTGCCGCCCGCGTCTACACCGACGGCGCCGTCTACGTCTCTGGCCGCGATGTCAATAATGGAACTGGCGGCGTTCGCCCCGCTTTGTGGCTGAATCTGTAATCTAAAATCTTTTAATCTTAGCCGGCGCGGAGCGCCGATAATCCGCCGCCGCAGGCGGTGCAATCCCGCCCGCAGGGGCGGCAATCAAGCCGCGCGAAGCGCGGACGCGAAAATTTTGATTTTTTGCGTTAAAAGCATCAATCCATCATCCGCTCTACATTGTCGCATACATCGTTTATCCTTAAAGCTAAAAATCCGCGAATAGTTTTGGTTGAAAGTATACAGTTCAGTTCTTATTTGGCTTGTTATTCTTAACTCTAGTAAATCATCTCTCCAGATATTATCCCTAAGGCCCATAAGGGTTTGCTTTATTTTACTCTGCTCCTTCATGTAGGTCTCCTTCTGAGCGGCAATTTGACGGGATAAGGCATTCGACTTTAGCCAAATAGCGATTGTCCCTATAAAACTCAATACGCCGACAATATCAGCGACTAAACTAAGAACGTAACAGGCTTCCAAAGCACCATCTCCCTCGTAAGAAGTATACACCATATAATGGCAAATTGCAACATAAACCAACATAGACCAATTGGAGTTTTGCAAAAAAATTGTTGTTGACATTTATCATTATTTATGGTTTAATTGCCATTGGTTCGCGTTTAGTGATTGTAAACTTTAAGTTAATTATAAGAAAGTATTCAGCGGGGTCAACAGGTGGAATTAGGCAGTAAAATCAAGCGATTACGCGTAAAAATGAATCTGACGCAGGAAGAGCTGGGCGGGCGTTGCGATTTGTCGAAGGGCTTTATCTCCCAGTTGGAGCGGGATAAGGTGAGCCCTTCCATTGCAACGCTGGTGGATATCCTGGAATGCCTGGGCTCGAACCCTAAGGAGTTCTTCAGCGGGGACGAGAACGAGAGCGTAGTTTATACCCGCGAAGACATCTTCAGCCGCGTTAATGAAGACCTGGGGCTCCGTATCGACTGGCTTATCCCCAACGCGCAAAAGAACATGATGGAGCCGATTTTGTTAAAGCTCGCCCCCGGCGGACGTTCGGAGACCTATCCCCCGTATGAGGGCGAGGTCTTTGGCTATGTCCTCGCCGGTTCCGTGGTTCTGTACCTGAACGGAAGAAAAAACAGGGTGAAGCATGGGGAGAGCTTTTACTACAAGGCCAATGACCCGCATTATATACAGAACATCGGAAAGGCTGAGGCAAGCATATTGTGGGTGACATGCCCACCTAGCTTCTAGGCGTTAGTGGCTAGGAGCTAGGGAAAAGCGGTTCTATGCAATGTTTGACTCTTGAGAGGGGGAGCGGCGGGATTGCTGGATGTGAACGGCTCCGCGCTTGTTGAGTTTCGCAACGTCTCGAAGACATTTGACGACGAGACGCTGGTTCTGGACAATATAAACCTGGCGGTTCAAAAGAACGAGTTTCTTACGCTGCTGGGCCCTTCGGGCTGCGGCAAAACCACCACACTCAGGATTATAGGCGGGTTTGAGCAGCCTACCAGCGGCGATGTGCTGTATAATAACCAAAGCATCTTGAAGGTTCCGCCGTATAAACGCAGGGTAAATACGGTTTTTCAAAAATACGCGCTGTTCCCGCATATGGATGTGTATGACAATATAGCCTTCGGACTAAAAATAAAGAAAGAATCGAAAGCCCTGATAGAGGATAAGGTCAAGTCAACGCTGAAGATGGTGAACCTTTCGGGGTATGAGTACAGGAAGATTTCCCAGCTTTCCGGCGGGCAGCAGCAGCGCGTCGCGATAGCGAGGGCCCTGGTAAACGAGCCGGAGATGCTTTTGCTGGACGAGCCGCTAGGCGCGCTGGACCTCAAGCTGCGCAAGGAAATGCAGCTGGAGCTTAAAAGTATGCAGCGCGAGCTGGGGATAACCTTCATCTATGTCACCCATGACCAGGAAGAGGCGCTGACGATGTCCGACACGATCGTGGTTATGAACGACGGGGTCATACAGCAGCACGGCAGGCCGATAGATATCTATAACGAGCCGATGAACGCCTTCGTTGCGAAGTTCATTGGCGAAAGCAATATAATGGACGGCTTTATGCGCGGGGATTTCCGCGCCGAGTTCCTGGGCAGGGATTTCCGCTGCGTAGACAAAGGCTTTGAGAAAGACGAGGCAGTGGATGTCGTGGTACGGCCCGAGGATGTGGATATTGTAGCGCCGGAGCATGGTATGCTATCCGGTACCGTTACGGGCTTGATATTCAAGGGAGTCCATTATGAGATGACGATTGACTGCGGCGGAACGGTGCTAACGGTTCACTCAACGGATAAATCGGAGATAGGCGGCCGGGTGGGCGTCAGCATCGAGCCGGAGGAAATACACATAATGAGGAAGAGCCAGTGAGAAATAAATGGATCTCCGGCCCGTAT
>JAISVU010000219.1 GCA_031271375.1 Clostridiales bacterium
CCCGTGTAGTAGAGTATACGTTCGGTCAGAGTCGTCTTACCCGCGTCGATATGAGCCATGATACCAATATTTCTTGTGCGTTCCAGCGGGAATGACCTCTCTGACACAAAAAATACCCCTTTCTTGTTATCTTACCACTTATACGAGGCAAAGGCTCTGTTGGCCTCGGCCATCTTGTGAACGTCCACTTTCTTCTTCACCGCGCCGCCGGTGTTGCTCAGCGCGTCCAGCATCTCTTTGGCGAGGCGCTCTTCCATTGTCTTCTCGCCGCGCTTCCTTGCGTAAAGCACCAGCCAGCGGAGCGCGAGAGCCTGGCGGCGTTCCGCCCTTATCTCCACAGGCACCTGGTACGTTGAGCCGCCCACCCTGCGGGCTTTAACCTCAAGCACCGGTGTTATGTTGGACAGGGCTTCCTCAAAGACCTCCAGGGCCGGAGCCGATTTTACCTCGGCGACTTGGGTAAGGGCGCCGTACACGATACCTTCGGCGACGCTCTTCTTACCGTCCAGCATGACGCTGTTTATCAGCTTTGTGATAACCTTGCTGGAATATACAGGGTCCGGCAGAACGTCGCGTTTAACTACATGACCTTTACGTGGCACGATTCTTCCCTCCTGATAGCGGCTAATTGGCCGCGGGTACTCTGGGGTTATTACGCCCCAGCATCTGCCTCATACGCTATATTGACAATGGCGAAACACACACCGTACAAGGCTTTTAGCTATTTACTTCTTCGCCCGTTTGGCGCCGTATTTGGAACGGGCCTGATTACGCTTCGCGACCCCCGCCGTGTCCAGCGTGCCGCGCAGGATATGGTACCTTACGCCGGGAAGGTCTCTTACCCTGCCGCCGCGTATAAGCACCACGCTGTGCTCCTGCAGGTTATGGCCTTCGCCGGGGATATACGCCCATACCTCGATGCCGTTCGAAAGCCTCACGCGGGCCATCTTACGCAGAGCCGAGTTGGGCTTCTTGGGCTTATCCGTCTTTACGTTAGTGCAGACGCCGCGTTTTTGCGGGTTGGGCTGGTCAAAACGCTTCTTGTTGAACGTGTTAAAAGATTTGCCCATCGCCGGGGATTTGCTCTTCCACGTCTTCGTGCTGCGCCCGGTTTTTACCAGCTGGTTGAATGTCGGCAATTAACGCACCTCCTTGTAGGTGTTATAAAAATCTGATAAAACCTTCCGCCATTGTTTTGTGTTAATTGCATAAAAATACGCGCTCAGAATTGTATCACCGGCGCAGGAATTTGTCAAGGATTTTTTTGTGTGGGAATTATGGCTTCAATCCCTTAACCGGGCCGCAATACTAATAAGTCCATTATATCGCGGCCCGGCAGTAAAGAATAGCTGCAGCCTTATTAACCCGAAATGCCGCGCCGTATCCGCTCAACCTCGGCGTTAAGGCGGTACGCTTTGCGTTTTTCAGTATCCAGCAAGCGGAAGTTCTTTAGCCGCTTCCTCGCGAAGAACCACAGGTGTATACCGTAGGCCGTACACCAGCCGCCCAATGTAAAAATGAAGAAATACTCGGCGTCGATCATAATCTGGTCAACAATCGCGGTAGTAATCAAAAACAGCGCGAAAATCCCAGGGACAAAGCCAATAGAGTGCATAATGAAATTCCTGCGCTCCTTAATCTGTCTTTCCGCCGCGGCGTATATCCAGGCCTCGTCCGCGGTTTCGGCGGGCGGCGTGGACGCCGTGTCGGCTACGGGTATAGGTAAATCCTCGGCGTCGGCGGCGAAGCGGATCGCGGTGTGGTGCTCGTCCGTCCACTCAGCCCGCTGGCTGCTCACCAGCTGCCTAGCGCGGCGCATAAAGGTCTCGCCGACCTTAGTGTTGTTAGCGTCGAATAACAGAACCTTGCTTTCCATATACCTTTCTCCTCTTTTTTTAATGATGTGCGCAATAATAGCGCGCCTGCTGTTTTTACGCGGCTTGCTGCCGCGTCTATGGGTGCCTCCCCCTCGCGCTTTATCTATTTTAACATATACGGGCTTTATTCATCAAGGTCTTGCGTATATCCGGTTGACATTTTCCGGCGGATACTCTACATTTATAACGGGAGTGATGCCGATGCTGGAACCGTATATAAATAAAATGCCGGAACGGCTCGCGGAGTTCAATCCCTTTCCTTCCGTTGCCGACCGGGAAGCCTGGGACGGATTGCAAGGCGATATAAAAGAGTGTATAATAGCCAGAGGGGACGAGGCCCTAGACGCCGGTTTCCCATATATCACGGCTTCGGACTGGCTTTCTTATTCCCGAAACGGCGACCGGGCGGGTTTTGAAGCCAAATACTTCGCCAGGCGGAGAGGCCTCTGCGCGCTGGTTCTTGCGGAATGCGCCCAAGCCGGAGGACGGTATACGGAGGCTATTATCAACCATATCTTCGCGATATGCGAGGAAAGCGGGTGGCAGCTCCCCGCCCACAACACGTATATAAGGGATACCCCGGCGCTGCCGCTGCCGGATGTGTCCCGCCCCGTGCTGGATCTGTTCGCCTGCGAAACAGGCGCGCTGCTTGCCTGCGCGGTTTATCTGCTGAAGGAGCCGCTCACGGAGCGCTGCCCAGCGTTGTTAGAGCGCGTGGACTGCGAAATAGAGCGCCGCGTCGCGCATCCGTACCTGAACGGATGGTTTTGGTGGATGGGGGACGGCAATACGAACAACTGGACGGTCTGGTGTACGCAGAACGTGCTGTACGCGCTGTTCCTCGGCGGATCGCCGCTTGCGAAAGACGCCTGCGTCAAAGCGGCGGCGAGTATAGACGCGTTCCTGGACGGCTACGCGGAGGACGGCTGCTGCGACGAAGGCGCGATGTATTACCGCCACGCGGGGCTGTGTCTATTCGGGGCGCTGGAAGCGCTGGACACGGTAAGCGGCGGCGTATTCGCCCCGCTATGGCGCGTTCCAAAGATAAGAAACATTGCGCGGTATATTTTAGATGTCCATGTGGACGGTGATTACTACATAAACTTAGGCGACTGCTCACCAAAGGCGGGCCGCGCCGGGGCCAGGGAATTCTTGTTCGCCAAGCGCATAGGGGATTCGGAACTGAGCGCATTCGCCGCCGCGGATTATATTGGCGGAAAAGGCTGGGATCTGCCGGACGAGATAAACCTGTTTTATCGGACGCAGGCCGTTTTCGCGGCCCGGACTATTCGGGCGCTGCCAATAACAGATATGCGCCGCCGCGACGCCTGGTATCCAGACAGCGAGCTGTATATAGCAAGGGACGGAACATACTGCCTCGCTGTCAACGCGGGTTCCAACGGCGTCGGTCATAATCATAACGACGCGGGGAGTTTTATATTATACAAAAACGGCAAACCTTTTATCATAGACATAGGCGTCGAGACCTACACCGCCAAAACCTTTTCGCCCGAACGCTATAAAATTTGGACGATGCGGTCGTCCTGGCATAATCTGCCGGATTTTGACGGCATAGAACAGCAGGCGGGGGACGCGTTCCGCGCGCGTGACGTTAGGGCGTCCTTAGGATACATCAGCAGCTGTGAAATGGAGCTGGCCGGAGCCTGGCCTGAGACGGCCCGGATAAGGTCATATAAGCGCCGGGTGACGCTGGTGAAAGGCGTTTGCGTAAAAGTCAGCGATATGTACGACGGGGGTTTTGCCAGCGTCACGCTGAACCTGATGTTCTCTGTCCGCCCGGTTATTGAGGAATGGGGCCTTGAGCTGCCCGGGCTGGGTAAGCTGCGCCTGACCGGCGCGTCAAATATCACAATAGAGGAAGTAGGTATAACCGACCCAAAGCTGCGTCAGGCTTGGCCCGAGTGCATCTACAGGGCGCGGATCGTCTGCGGGAAGGCTATAGAAATAGACATTACCTAATTGAGGTGAACCCTATGAATAATGTCAAACTGGCCATTGTCAATGGAGAGGGCCTGACGCTAGCGGAGGTTTTGGGAGAGGAACGCGCCTGCCTTATTTATAATAAGGCATACAATGACGGCGACGCAATCCGCCTGGAGCTTGAGGAGCCGGGTTTTTGCCAAATCCGCCTGGAAGACAGTATGCTGCCCGCCCCGGTGTATATTAAAGGCAAGGCGGCCTTCACAATCCCGTTCGGCGAAAAACGTCAGGCTTATTCCCCAAAATCCTTCACCGGGGACACGCATATGATAACAGCCCGGTTACTGACATCCTCCGAAATCTCCGCAAGGCGTAACCTTGCGTTTAACCCGTATGACCTGGCGGGGACTGACGGGGCATTGATATATCCCCACGCATCCGCGAATATCGAAACCCGGGGCGAGGTGGTGTTCGCGGCCCGTAACGTAATCGACGGGATATACGCCAACAACGGCCACGGCGCGTACCCGTACCAGAGCTGGGGCATAAACCGCCGCCCCGACGCGGAGCTGAGGGTGGATTTCGGTTTCCCCGCGGTTTTAGACGAGCTGGTTATCACGCTCCGCGCCGATTTCCCCCCCGATAATTACTGGACTAGAGCCGCCGTCGCTTTCTCAGGCGGCGGCGCCGAGACGCTGAACCTGGTAAAATCGGCCCTTCCGCAAACGTTCAAGATCGCTCCGGTCAGAACCGAATGGATTGTGCTGAAAAACTTGATAAAGACCGGGGATGAATCGCCGTTCCCGGCGCTGACGCAGCTTGAAGCCTGGGGAGCACCGCAGTGAACGGGCGTTACAAGGCCTTCGAGCGGCTGGTGGCTGAAACCGGCGGCACCTACGCCTTTGACGGCGAGACATCCGTTAAGGGCATAGGGATGATACTGGAGATTATCAAGGATATGGGCCTTAACCCGGCGGATACGGCGGAGCTGAGGCAGGGAGTTACGGCTCTGTTCAATGTGGAAACGGTGAATATGCCGGAGTGGGGCAAGAACCGGTATATCCTGGCCCCGAACCATGTCAGCGATATGGATGCGATTATTATGGGGCTTCTCTGCTCCCGCACCCGGATTATTTCGAAGAGCGACTGGACCGACAACGCGGAGCTTAAACGCTTCTTAGATTTGCATTACGATGTTTACGGGTTTGAACGGGGGTCTTTGCAAGGGCTGCGCGGCCTTGTAAGGGATTCGGCGGCGTATTTTAATGAAAGCGCCGAATCCCGGCATTTATTAATATTCAGTCAGGGAACGATTTCGGATTTTAATAACAACAGCCCGGAACGCATATCGCCGGTAGCCGCGATAATAGCGCAGAAGGCCGGGGTTCCGGTAATCAATGTGTTTATAGAGCAGGCGTCGCTGCATAACCCCACAAGGATCGTGTTCGACGAGCCTTATAAGCCGCAGGGCAGCGGTGATTTTATAAAAACCTGGCTGGAGAGGGAGCGGGCGATGCAGGACGCCCTATCCCCGCCCGCAAGGCGGCCGGTATTGTCTTATAAACATACGAACAATAATAAGCCGGGGGATGAGTTCTTTTAACCTACCCTGCCATCCTCCGCTCCTGCCTTATCATATTCTCGATAAAAATCCCGTAGCCTTTGAGCGGGTTCTGCACAAACACATGGGTAACGGCCCCGATTACCTTCCCTTCCTGGATGATCGGGCAGCCGCTCATGCCCTGGACTATGCCGTTCGTGCGCGCGATAAGTTCCTGGTCCGTTATGCGGATGATCATGCCCTTTGATTCATCGGGGGAGAAGCGGTTGACCCGCTCGATATATATATCGTACTGGCGCGTTTCCTGGCCGGTTACATTAGCCAGGATAACGGCGGGGCCTTCGCGTACCGCCGTCTGCAGCGCGATTTTCATAGACGCGGCGGGAAGCCTGTCGCTCTTCTTTATCGTGCCGTAGAGCCCTACGGAGGTGTTTTGTAAAATATCGCCGATGGAAGAGCCGCTGTTGACCTCGCCCAGCAGTTCGCCGGGGCTGCCCTTCTTGCCCTTCCGCACGTCCGATATGCTTGTTTCGAACAGGCGGCCCTGCTTAACCGGTATCAGCTGCTTGGTGTCGACGTCGATAACGGCGTGACCCAAAGCCCCGAAGCGCGCGTTTTGGGGATTATAATAAGTAACGGTGCCCAAGCCTTTTGTTGAATCCCTTACCCACAAGCCCAGTTTGTTTTTCCCATCCTCGATGGATATAGCGCAGTCTATCGGGAGCGACAGCGCCTCCCCGCCCCTGGAAATATGGAGCGTTACCGTCGCTCCCGGGGCTAGGCCTTTTAAATAGCGGACGAACTGCGTATCGCTGGAGATGTCCGTTTCATCTATTTTCATAATTAAGTCGCCGGATTTTATTAAGCCCTCGCAGGGCCTTACAGCGCCGCCGCCCGCCGTCGTCACCGCGCCGGTTCCAAGAACCATTAAGCCCGTTGTGTCGATAATAATACCGGTGGTTATGCCGCAGGGAACTACCATTGTTTCCGGCAGGATATCCACCGACACGTTCTTGACAGGGAAGCCGAATAAAGCCAGAGTCATATCGCCGCTGTCAACGCGGATATTATCCGTTACCGGTTCGTCGCCTGAGGCAAGTGCTTCTACCGCGCCTCCCGCCTGTTCGAAACGCAGGAATGAACCGTCGGCGCTCAAGGCTTCCGCGTGCCCCGGGGTAAGAAAGATTTCCGAGGGAAAGGAGCCCAGGCCGACGGCAATATAAAAAGCGACGGAACACAAGAAAAGCGCAATGGAAAAGCCAAGGAACATCCTTGGCTTAGAGGCAAAGCTATGCCGCATGGAATCACATCCTACGGTGTAGGATAACCATGATGGATGGATGTTATTCCGCGTTATAAAAGATTGATAGGAATGGCCTTATCGTCGTCTTTGAGCGTTGCAAGACTGTCATACAAGCAAACGACGCCGCCCTGGCCTCTTCTGACCGCGCCGAGCTTATCCAGCAGCCCGAATTTCGCGGTATCAGACTTGTTCGGATCCGCGTGCTTCCTGATTTCTATCGGATACAAGGCGCCGCTGTCCTCGATGAGCAAATCGATCTCATTCCCGTCCCGATCCCGGTAGAAATACAGCGGAGGATCAAGGACGCCTTTGTTACAGTAGCTTTTGAGTATTTCGCCGACGGCAAAGGTTTCGAAGAACGCGCCTGCCATTGCCCCGTTTTTCATAACCTCCGGCGTATTCCAACGCGTGAGGTATGCCGCAAGTCCCGTGTCTAAAAAGTATAATTTTGGCGTTTTAACTGTCCGTTTTATAATATTGTTATCATACGGCTTCAACAGAAGAACCAGATTTGAGGCGACAAGAACGGAAAGCCACCGCTCCGCTGTGGGCTAACTAATCCCTATGTCCCTTGCAAGCGCAGCTATATTAAGGAGCTGACCCGTGCAGCTTGCCGCCGCCGTCATAAACTGGATGAACTTGACCTCGTCGCCAACCTGTGCCAAATTCCGCACATCTCGCTCAATATAAGCCCTTACATAGGCAGCGTAAAACATCTGCCAGTCAAAGTCTGGATTTGCGCAAAGCTCCGGATAGCCGCCTCGGTGTATGATATTCCTTACGTCTGGATACGGTATATCCGCCTTTTCTTTCATACGGCGCTCAAAATAGCCGTCTGTAGGCAGAAAAGGCTCCCGGAAAGAAATACCGTACATCTCCCGCAGGGATAACCCCGGTAAATTGAGTATGCCAAGCCTTCCCGCCAGCGATTCGCTGACGTTCCTCATCATTTTGAACTGCTGGGAGCCGGAAAGATAAAATAAGCCCTTTTTCTTTTCCTTGTCTAATATGAGCTTGATTTGCGGGAACAGATTTGGCGCCCGCTGCACTTCGTCCACAAAGACAGGCGGCGGGCTGTCTTTGAAGAATGTCCCGCTTTGCTGCGCTGCGCTTACAAGTTGAAGTTTATCATCCAGCGTGACATAGTTTATCGTATGGTTACTCGCGCCGCATTAAAATATTATTATAGACGAAAATCGAATAATATCAACGTAAATAAATAAAAAACCGCGGGGCTAGCAACCGCGCGGGAGGATATATATATGGAGCTGCTATCCGGGATTGAACCGGAGACCTCGTCCTTACCAAGGACGCGCTCTACCTGCTGAGCTATAGCAGCACGAGCGTTATAATACCACATTGTTTGTGAGCTGTCAATAGAAATTTAATTTGAGTTTCCCCAAAACGCAAGAAGGGAAAGCGAGAAAGAGGTATACCTTATGCAAGGGCGTATTGAGGAATACTACAAGTCCAAGAAGCAAGGATTTGGGTTGTCAAAATTTACATTCTACGCCATTTCTGATGGCTTGGTTGAAATTCTAAGTAAACTTTATACTGGTATTTCCAGCTTCTTTCTTAGGCCGCCTCGCTCTTGTCAGCTCTGTTTATTGGGTTGGGTTTAAAATGGGAAACTTAAAAATAAAATAACGCTTGACATTCGTTTTTCGCTGTGCTAGAATACCCCTAATTTCATACATGAACTGTGAAGAGAATAGTACGCGTGCAAGGATTCTACAGAGAGTTCCTGTTGGTGAGAGGGAATGCTGATGTGTACGCGGAAGATGGCCTTGGAGTTCCCGCACCGAAGCGTTATGACATAGCGTATAGACTGCGGCGGGGTTGCCCGATACAGCAAACGGGTCTTGGATATTTTTGTCCAGTACCTTGAGGTCATAGCCGCGAGGCTATGATAAAACGCAGGTGGTACCACGTGAGCTGACAGCTTTCGTCCTCGGTTCAATATTTGTAATCTTAAAATATTGAAATCAGACGGGAGCTTTTTTATATGCTAAGTGTGCGTAACCTGAGCAAGACTTACAAGAACGGCGCTGAACGGTTCCAGGCGCTGAAGAATGTAAGCGTGGATATCGAAGGCGGCGAGATATTCGGGTTCATCGGCCTCAGCGGCGCGGGCAAAACGTCGCTGGCCCGCTGCATATCCATGCTGGAGCAAAGCGATGGCGGCGAAATCCTGCTGGACGGCGTCGACATGACGAAGCTGACGGGCCAGGAGCTGCGGGACAAGCGTAAGAAGTTGGGGCTGGTGTTCCAGCACTTCAACCTGCTGATGAACGCGACAGTCTTTGACAATATCGCCTTCCCGCTGTCCATTGACAAGAAATCCAAACCCTATATAAAAGATAAGGTTGACGGGCTTCTGGAGCTGGTGGGGCTTACCGACAAGCGGGATTCCTATCCGTCCAAGCTCTCCGGCGGGCAGAAGCAGCGCGTGGGTATCGCCAGGGCTCTTGCGGCGGATCCCGAGCTGGTTATCTGCGACGAGGCGACCTCCTCGCTGGACCCCGAGACTACCCGGTCTATACTGGAGCTGATTAAGCGCATAAACACCAAGACCGGCGTAACGTTTATCGTCATCACGCATGAAATGGATGTAATAAAGGAACTGTGCAGCCGCGTCGCGGTGATGGAGGACGGGGAGATTATCGAGCAAGGCCCGGTAATCGACGTGCTGACCCGGCCAAAGACCGATACGGCGAGGCGATTCTTCGATAAGACAGGGGTTTACGACACCAGCGCCTTTATAAAGGAAATCAAGCCCGGCGAGATAATCGTAAAAGCCACCTTCATCGGCGACAGCGCGTTAAAGCCCTTTATCAGCGACGTTATACGCAGCTTCGACGTGAACCTGTCTATCCTCTCCGGCGGCATCGAGCCGGCGGGCGGGACGGTCGTCGGGGCGCTGATCCTTAAAATCTCCGGCAGTGACGGGGCTTTGGCCTCTTCTATGCAATATTTCAAAGAGAACGGCGTGGGAATTGAGGTGATAAACAATGCAAGTCTTTGACCTTGAATACTGGAGCCAAACGATCGGCATATTGATGCGGGGAACGGCGGACACGCTGTACATGGTGGGCTTTGCGTCGCTTTTCGCGGTAATAGCGGGGCTTGTCCTGGGGATTCTGCTCTACATAACGAATCCCGGTGGTATCCGCGCGATGCCCGTCTTGAACCGCGTCCTCGGCGTCATCGTAAACATAGGGCGCAGCATCCCGTTCGTCATCCTGATAATAGCGGTTTTCCCGCTCTCGAAGTTTATCGTGGGAACCACCATCGGCAGCACCGCGAGCATCGTGCCGCTGACGATATCGGCCATCCCGTTTGTCGCTAGGCTTGTGGAGGCGACGCTCAACGAACTGGGGTTCGGCATTATAGAAGTGGCTATATCGGCGGGGGCTACACCGATGCAGATCGTCTTCAAGGTTCTGCTGCCTGAGAGCGCGTCCGGCCTGGTCTCGGCCTTTACGATAACCGTGATAAACATAATCGGCTATTCGGCTATGGCGGGGACGATCGGCGGCGGCGGCCTGGGCGACACAGCGATAAGGCTGGGGTATCAGCGTTTCAGAACGGATATAATGATTTACATTATCATCATCTTGGTTATTTTGGTTCAAGTAATCCAGCTCCTGGGGCAGTACATAGCGCGGAAGCTGGATAAAAGATAAAAACAAAAATCAAAAACACACAGGAGGAACCAACAATGAAGAAAGTCACAACCATCGCAAGCCTGTTGCTCGCCGCGCTGCTTATCGCGGCCGGATGCACGTCGAAGGCCCAGCCCACGATCAAGTCCCAGAGCAAGATTACGGTCGGCGCGACAAGCGTGCCCCATGCGATTCTATTGGAGCTCGTTAAGGAAGACCTGGCCGCCGAGGGCGTGGAGCTAGTCATAACCGAGTTCGGCGAATACACAGTGATTAACCCCGCGTTGGCCGACGGCACGCTGGACGCGAACTTCTTCCAGCATACGCCCTACCTGGACGACTATATTGCCAACAGCGGAGAGAAGCTCATTGAAGCGGGCAAAATCCACATCGAGCCCATGGGCGTTTATTCAGAAAAACTGGACGACCTTGCCGACCTGCCCGACGGCGCCGTCGTGGGCATCCCCAACGACGGCACTAACGAAGGCCGCTCGCTGCTGCTGCTGCAGAGCCTGGGGCTGATAACGCTGAAAGAAGGCGCTGGGCTGCTTTCGTTGCCGGCGGATATCGTGGACAATCCCAAAAACCTGGAGTTTGTTGAGCTGGAAGCGGCAATGCTGCCCCGTTCACTGAGCGACACCGATATCTCGGTAATCAACACCAACTACGCGCTTGAAGCCGACCTTAACCCGATAGAGGACGCCCTGGGGATGGAGAACGCCGATTCCCCGTTTGCCAACGTCGTAGCCATCCGCGAAGCGGACAAGGACAGCGAGGCGATAAAGAAGCTCGTCGCGGCCCTGCAGTCTGAGAAGGTAAGGGAGTTTATCCTGGAGACTTACGGCGGCGCGGTGGTGCCGGCGTTCTAATAAGAGCTGAGATAAAAGAGGGGCTCAGAGCCAAGTAAGGCGCGGTCTCCGGACGCGCCGAGATTTGGATTGAATAACAATATCGGCGCGTCTGGAACCCTTAACTTGATAAATAATATGTTTGCAATTATGTGACGAATAGTGTAGAATAAACACGGGTATGTGACGTGAAGGGCGGCAGGCTTGACTCCGTAAGGAAAGGAGTGAGGTCTGAGAGCGTGTACGAAACTTTTCAGCTTCTTTTCAGTTTCGCTACCCTCGTTATTTTAATCCTTAAGTTCTGGGATAAGAAATAACCCGCCCCAATCGAATAGGTAAGCGGGTTAATCTTTGCTTTAAAACCGCAAGCCTGCCGCCTTTTACGCGGTCATGCCGGGAGAGAGGACGTTCCCGCGTCTTCTCTCTTTTATTATAACCATTATACAATGCTTGACGACTGAATGCAAGCAAATTTTTTACGGTTCCATGGGTTTATGCGTTTGCCGTTCATAATAATATGTTTGCAATTATGTGACGAATAGTGTAGAATAAACACAGGCATGTG
>JAISVU010000302.1 GCA_031271375.1 Clostridiales bacterium
CACCCCCGGCTGGGGATAAAAAGCGTCGGGCGTGATATGGGCCGCTATCTCAATACCCGCGTTCATTTGAACAAGCAACGACATTACGCCGTATCCCGGATCGCCCGGCCGCGCCGCGAAACGCTCCGCCGCCTCCTTCTGAACCAGAAAGACCGCCAGCGAAGGACGCGCCGCGCCGTTCAAAAGCCGCTCCAGGATAGGGCCTGTAATATAATACGGCAGGCTTCCGGCGGCCTTATATGCCGGGCGGCTTCCCAGCAGCTCCGTTATGTCCAGGCGCAGCGCATCCCCGCGTATGATCTTTACGTTATTGTATCCGCTAACGGTCTCGCTCAAGACAGGGATAAGGCTTTGGTCTATCTCCACCGCCGCAACCGCTCCCGCGGCGGCGGCGAGGCCTGCGGTAAGCGCCCCAAGTCCCGGGCCTATCTCCAGGATAAAATCATCCGCGCCGGGTTCAAGGCTCTCAATCATCATCCGGGCGGCCCGCGCGCTCACAAGGAAATTCTGCCCCAGCGCCTTCCTCGGGCGCAACCCGTGCTTTGCCAGCGCCTCGCGCACGCCGGCCGGGGTTAAAACGTCGGTCATTCGCCGTTATTGACGTTATCGTTATAGTAGGCTTCCGCGTCTTTGTATCCGCTTGGCGTAACAAAATCCCCTTGTTCGGGGTCAATCGTGATGTTATCGGAGACATAGGCCTCCCCGTCAACCGAAAACGTGACTTCGTAAGCAAAATAACTCTCACTCAGCGTGTCGGCGATAAGCTGAAGGGCCTGCATCTCCCCGTTGCCCAGTTCCTTCATAGCCTCAAGGAAAGCCCGCGAGAGATCTACATGGAGCAGCCTTGTAAACCGGTCTATCTCCAAGCTGTTTATCTTAACGTCCTCGTCCAGCTCCATGCCGTATTTCTCCGCGGCGTAGCGGCGCAGCACGTCCGAATAGATAGCGTTTATATCGCTGTTGGTGGGATACGTTACGTTCGCGATATCATACATCGGCGCCATTGAATATTGCGGCGCATCTTCCTCGCCTTCCTCAACCTCAACATGCCAGCCGTATATCATAGGCATTTGCTCCCGCAGCGGCCCCTCTATAACCTCGGCCAGTTCCTGGCTTTGAGCCCTCTCGGGGCCATCCAGCTCCGTCTTGACCCAGCCCAGACCCTTCGCGTAGTATTCCCGCTGAACCTCATCCCCGCGCTGAATCTCCACAACCATCGCGGAAAAGGTTCCGTAAGGCACCGTCACCTGCTCGTCCATGCCGATTATCTTCGCCGTTTCGGTCACGCCTCCGGATTCGGTCCTAATCCATTCCGCGCCTTCCCGCAGGGGCTCGCTGAGGATGAGTATGTCCATAAAGGGTTCTTCCCCCGTCATGTCCGCGTGGTCATACATTCCGCCCTCGGCGCTCACCAGCCGCAGTTTTCCTCCTGAAGCGTCGTATACCTCGGCGGATACCGTCTGCCTTCCTTCAACGTCCGAAATCACGCGCTGCTGGGAGATGTCCCCGTGAATATAGTCGTTGAACATATCGGCCAGTATTGCTACTTCCGTGTCAACCTCTTCCCCGGCTTCATTGACGGCCTTCACTGTCGCGCTGCCAGTGTAGCGCATTATCCGGTCCGGCAGGATGGGATAATAATCGGATATCGCAGAACTTGCCGCGCTAGGGGCCTCGGTTGGCGGCGTATCGTCGGCGGGGTTCTTTTTATCCCCGCCGCAGCCCGCCAGACCGGCGGCCAGCATAACGGTAATGGCGATTAAAGCGATTTTTTTGAACATTTGAATAATTACATCCTTCCTTTGTGTTTTATTAACAGATGTTATATAATAGATTATATAACGGTTGCAGGACAAAAGCAAAGGTGAATTTTATGAATCCTTCAAGTTTACTGAGCCCGCATGAAGCGATAAAGCTAGCGCTTCTTGCCGGGGAGCTGCTGCTTTCAAACGGCTCGGAGACGAACCGCGTGGAAGACACGATGCGCCGCGTTCTAGCCAGCGCGGGCTATTCAAACGCCGAGGCCTTCGTAGTCAGCACGGGGGTATTCGTTTCCGTCCGGGCCGAGGCCGGCGACATAACCTCGGTGAAGCGCATTACCAAACGCTCTTATGATGTGCAGAAGCTCATAAAGGTAAACGACGTTTCCCGCAGCTTCGCCGAAAACCGGATTACCCCCGGCGAAGCGATGTCGAAGCTGGAGGAGATACGCTCGGGGACGTCGGGCTACGCATATTCCTTCGTAAAACTCTTTGCCGCCGGCATAGCCTGCGGGTGCTTCGCGTATCTGTTCGGCGGCAGCTTTATGGACTGCCTCAACGCCTTCTTCACGGGCTTTATCCTTGAGGTTCTGCTGTTCCAGCTCCGCAAGGGCCGCGTCGCCGACGTGCTGGTAAACATACTGGGCGGGATAATGATAGCCTTCCTCAGCCTGACGATATTAAACCTGGGCGTCGGAACGAATTTAGACTTCATCATCATCGGGTCGCTGATGCCTTTGGTTCCCGGCCTTACGCTGACTAATGCCGTCCGTGACGTCCTGGAGGGGGATTACCTCTCCGGCTCGGCCCGGTTGATGGACGCTGTGCTTGTGGCAATTTCGGTGGCCTGCGGCGTCGGAACGACGATAAAGCTATGGTACCACATATTCGGGGGGGTATTCATATGAGCGTTGACCTGCCTATACAGACCGCCGTCGCCTTTGCCGCTACCGTTACGTTCTCAATGCTCTTCAGCATCCCGCGGCGGGAGCTGTGCTTCTGCGGGATAACGGGGGCGGCGGGCTGGCTTGCCCGGGGCCTTGTCCTCTTCTTTTTCCCCGGCGCGACCGTGCTCGGAGCTTTCGCCGGAACGCTTACGCTCACGGTAATAAGCCGCGTGCTGTCCTACGCGAGGAAAACCCCGGTGCTGGTATACCTCATCGGCGGCGTCCTTCCGCTGGTGCC
>JAISVU010000310.1 GCA_031271375.1 Clostridiales bacterium
ATTATGACAATCCTGAAGAACGGAACGAACCGGCGCAAGCCCATTACGACGGCAGTCAGTATAATCACGACTACGCCGCGTATCGGACGGATTACGCCCGCGACATGCGCCGCCATTACATGGACAGGGACGGCAATTACAGAGGCGCCCGCCCGCCCAGGCCGCCGCGCCCGCCAAAGCCCCCCAAACCGCCGAAGCCGCCAAAAGCCTTTAAATTCCATTACGGCACTTCGCTGGACGGCATAGGAGAGAAGATACGCTCATCCATTGACAAAAGCCTCAGGGATGTCGAGGAGAGCTTAAAAAGCCTGGACGCCGGGATCGATATGGTTGACCTGAGCTTTAAGCCGATGATGGACAGCATAGTCGAACACCTTGAAAAGACCGGGGTCAGAGGCGTCGTGACCTACGCGGGCGGGTTTAAGACTTACGGGGATCAAGCCATTTACTGGTCGGCCAAAGAGCGCACGATTAAGGAGATTTCGGATTCGCTCTTCTGCTCCGACGCCGAGAACGTGCTGGCCGCTATAGGAGGCCGCACGAAGCTGGATATCCTGCTGTCTTTGCTGCACGCGCCGATGACCGTGAACGAGCTGGTAAGCTATGTCGGCCTCAATTCCACAGGCCAGGCTTACCACCACCTGAACCAGCTGCTTTCAGCCAAGATCATCGTGGAGGAGCCCGGAGCGAAGGGCGTGTATACAATTAATCCCAGCAGGGTGCAAGGCATAGTAATGATCCTGGCGGGCGTGCGCGATATCCTTAACGTCAACCAGGGAGAGGGATATTCTGCAGAACAGAGCGAAAGGCCCGTTGATGGAGAATAAAAGACTTAACAGGCTTATAGTAAAGTATCTGCTCTTGGCCGCCGCGCTGGTGCTGGGCGTTATGCACTTCGGGCGCATAACAGGCTTTGCCGCGCTGTTATGGAGCCTTGTCGTTCCCGTTTTCGCCGGGTTTGCGGTGACATATGTCTTGAGCATTCTGCAAACCCGGTTTGAGAGCGCCTACTTCCCCAAATCAAAAAAGTCTATTGTTAAAAAAACAAGAAAACCGGTCAGCGTGATTCTCGCGGTTCTCTCGGCTCTTTTGGTATTGGTATTGGTGTTTTTTTACGCGCTGCCGAAGGTTGTGGACGCTCTGCTGACGCTGGCTTCTTCCATACCCGCCGCCGTTGAGCTTGTAAACGGGTTTATCGACGAACACCGGGACGAGATCCCGCTGATTGCCGAACGTCTCGGGCAAGTCAATATCGACTGGGACGGGATGAGCAAAACCATATCCAACTACGCCCTTACAGGTATCGGCGGGCTTGTGAACTCCGCTTACGGCTTCGCCTCGAATGTGATAAGCGGTCTGTTTAACCTGTTTATGACCATTTCCATCGCCGCTCATCTTATGACGGGTAAAGAAAAGTTGGCGGGCCAGCTCAAACTGCTTCAAAAGGCGTACATGAAAGAGGAGTACGCGCAAAAGCTCAATTACGGCCTGAGCGTCGCCCACGAATCCTTCTCGGATTATATCGTAGGGCAATGCGTCGAGGCCTTTATCCTGGGTACGCTCTGCGCGCTGGGTATGTGGGTTTTCCGCTTCCCCTACGCCTCCACGATCGGGGTGTTCGTGGGCGTCACGGCGCTCATTCCCGTCGTCGGCGCCTACATCGGCGCCGGTACCGGGGCGCTGCTGATTCTAACCGTCGATCCGCTGAAGGCTTTGTTCTTCATCGTATACATTATCATACTGCAGCAGCTGGAAAATAATTTGATCTACCCCAAGATCGTGGGCAAGTCCGTCGGCTTGCCCGGGATTTGGGTTATTATTTCCGTTATCATAGGCGGGGGGCTTTTCGGAATCGCCGGAATGATGTTCAGCGTGCCTGTTACGGCGACTGTTTACAAGCTGGTGCGAGCGGACGCGAAGAGGCGGCTGGGGTGAATCATCGTCAAAACGGCTGTTTTCTACTCATCTTTACCTATGTCACGAAAATCAGCGGCGTTATTCAAGAAATCCTCTAAGGGTACATCTTTATATAAATCTCGCCGCCATTCCGTATAATCAAAAGGTTCTCTGCGCATAAGCACGATGAATCTTTCGGCGTCAACCATTCCTAACTGTTCGGCTAGGATACGCATACCCTCGTTTTTTATTACCGTATTACTGCGCATTTATAAACCTCCTTGCAAAATCGACGGGATTAATAATGCAAATCTCGGTTATATGTTTATTCAATATCTTTTTATCGGTTGTCAAAAAGTAATCCGCTCTCATGTAAGCGGCGCAGGCTAGGTGCGACGCGTCCATCTGCCGCAATCCCAGCGCCATATATTCTCTTGCTTTTATAGAAATTTGGCTCGTCAGTGTGCAGTTAGCATAAGCCAGTTTTTTCCACGCCTTTATACGAGCGCGAACTTCATCAAAAGGATTGGCGTCGTTTTCATAATCCAGAATCACTGCTGTCAACTTAATCAAATAACTAAACGACGGAGCGTTTGGATTGAAAGAATCTCTTATTTCTGGGAGTTTTTCTAAGCGGTGAACGCCCAGGAACAACGGGAATCGGATATTTA
>JAISVU010000331.1 GCA_031271375.1 Clostridiales bacterium
AAGCTCGCCGCTGGTAACAGTCCCGTCCGCGCCGGTGGTTAGCTCCGCGGTTTTTATATCGCCGGAAACGGCATACACGCCGAAAACCGCGCCTTGCAGCGGCGCGTCAGTCCCTTCGGCTTTCTTGGTAAGACGGACGAACCCCGTTGTCGGAGGGTGCGGCGGGAGCTTGGCGTTATATATGGTTATTTCTGTAGTTTCACCGCCCTTTACCGTCACGCCCATCTTTTCGGTAATGACCTTGTACCCGTCCGGGACTGTTTCTTCCTTCAAGTAGTACACGCCCTCGGCAAGCTCGCCGCTTACTGCCGCTCCGTCCGCGCCTGTTGCAAGTTCCGCGATTCTCACGTCATTTGAAGCGTCATAAATACCGAACACCGCGCCGGACAGAGGCCTGTCCGTGCCTTCTTCCAGCTTGGTAAGCCGGATGTACCCTGTTAAAGGAATCGGCGCGTTATAAATATAAATCTCCGCGATATTCCCCGCCGACACTGTAACGTCAACATCCGCCGGTATTGGCGCGAATCCCGCTGGAGCGGCCAATTCCCGGAGATAATACTCAGCGGGCGGCAGCGCGGCGCTTGTCGCGGTTCCGTCCTCCCCGGTGGTAAGCGTACCGGCCTGCGCGTCCGTTCCTTTTTCATACACGCCGAAAACTGCGCCTTCAAGGAAAAGTCCCGTCCCCTCCATCAGCTTTACGAGGCGGATATGCCCGGTCTGGGTTGGCGTAGGAGCGTCCGGCTCATTAAACGCCGTGACAGCGGCGGTTTCCCCGCTTGCGACGAAAAAACTAACCCGTTCTGAGTTAAGCACATACCCATCCGGCGCGGAAAGCTCTACAAAGTAATACTCTCCGGGTTGAAGCTCATATGCCGCCTCTCCTTCCGTATCAGTAGTCAATGTTGTAATCTGTACTTCGCCAGCCGCGTCGTACAGACCGAAAACGGCGTTGGCAAGCGGTTCTCCCGCCGTTGACTTCTTTGTAAGTTCCACAAAGCCGTTCTCCGGCTGTTTCGGGACAAGCTCGTTGTGGACTGGCAGCTCGTATGTGGCCTGATGCTCCATGATAGCGACGGGAAAGCTGTTTTCCGGCAGCTTGTACGCGGGCGGGATGAATGTTTCCTCCAGATAATACTCGCCAAGCGGCAACTCGATTTCCGCCGCGCCGTCGTCGCCGGTGGTGAGTTCGGCTATGTTTTCGTCGTTAAATCCCCGGTATACGTCAAACTTAGCGCCGGGTATAGGGATGTAATCCGCAGAAACTCCCCTGACGCCGATAATAAGCCCTTTGCCGTTCTCCGCTGCGCTTTCTCCCAGCGCGATAACCCGGAGGGTTCCTATGCCGGGGTTGTTCACTACGGTTTTCTCCACAACCTCATTGTGAACAGTTATGGAAAAGGGTATAGGCTCGGTAATCGGGACATAACCCGGCGCGGATTCCGTTTCAATAAGATAATAATCTCCTTTGACAAGGCTAATGCTTGTTGCCGTGCCGTCCGCGCCTGTAATAAACTCTTGAATTATCTGGCCGGCATTGTTATATAAAGTGAGTTTCACGCCGGGAATCGGTACTCCGTCCCCGTCTGTTTTAAGTAATCGGACGCTTCCCATTATCAATTCCCCTGAAATGGGTATCTCTACAGTCACACCTTTTTCAGTTATATTGAAGGGAATAGGCTCTGGCATTGGAACGTAACCACTTACCGCCTCAAGTTCACGCAGTTCGTATGCCCCGTATCGGAGTGTTCCGCTCATTGCCGCGCCATCCGAGCCTGTGGTGAGTTCCTCAATAAGAATGTTTTGGTTGCCGTAAATGCCATACCTCACGCCGGGGATGGGAACGCCGCCGCCATCTGTTTTTGTTGCTCGGACTTTCCCGGTTATTGCTGTCCTTGAAATGGGTATCTCAACGATTACATCGTTTTGTGCTATCGAAAACGGAACTGGCTCAGGCATAGGCTCGTAACCGTCAACAGTTAATAGCTCCCTCAGTTCATAATTCCCGTAGTGCAACCTCCCGCTTGTAACCGTTCCATCTGCGCCGGTCATCAATTCTTCCAGAAAATTATTTCGATTGTCGTAAACGCCGTAAACGGCTCTGGGGAGAGGGTTTCCAAAATTATCATTAACGATAATTTTCGCGTGTCCAGAAACGCTTTCAACAATCATTTCAAGCATTTCTATCTTACCGTCATTTTCGATTCTAAACGGATATTGGTCTGTATAGCCTAAGTATCCGGGCGGAACGCTATTTACGACGGCATAATAACCGCCTTTGCTAAGACCGTCGTATGACGCCATACCGCCGCTGTCCGTTATAATGTCGGCTGTCAACAGTCCATCTGATGTATATATGGAAATTATCGCTCCTTCAATTCCCATGCCGTTGCCCTCAGTAACACTGACGTGTACTGAACCTTGAATCAGCTTGACAGAAGAGAATCTGACTTCGATAACGCCTACCTTGTCAATGACTATATCCAACGGGTCGTTTGGCTCATAGCCATCTATAGGATGTTCTGTAATTATAAAATCGCCAAAAACATAATCCTTGGACATAGCCGTGCCATCCGCTCCCGTAGTAATGCTTCCCGCAAACAAATAGCCCTGGTATCCCGTGTGATAGAAAGCAAAATCGTAAGATATGCCGGGCATCGGATTGCCGTTTTCGTCCTCTTTAATAATCTTAAACTGACTTTCTGCGTTTGTTATTGACATGAGCGATATTGCCGCATCATACTGAGCGTCAACATCCGACGCGAAAACGGACAGTATAGTGGTCAGTAGCACAGAAACCGCTGTGAGTAATGCAATAAATTGTTTCATAAATTTATCATCCTCTCTTTAGTATTCGTCTCGCCCGCACCAGAAGCCGGTGTGAAGCCACTCGGATGGGCGTACAGGTATGAAGCGTCAAAATCTGTTCCCCCGGAAACTCCGCGTACACGGCCGGGTCATCGGGCAGCACGGTCAAAAGCTCGTAGATTTCAAAGACCATTTCCTCACCGTCTTTGGGCATATACTTGATTATGTCACCAGGTTCTAATTCCCCAAGACGGTTGAAGTAATGCCCGTAAGTATAGCTCCTGTGTCCGGCGATTATGGCGTTACCGTAGCCGCCTATAGGCGCTGTTTCCGGCACATGGCCCACGGCTACTTTTAACTGTGCCTCCGTCACTCCGTCCGTAACGGGCAGCTTTGCGTCAATCTTTTCGATTGTCAGGACGCCGATGCCCGTTATAATTGCGCTGTCGGCTACAGGCGCTGAGAGCGCGGGCATTACGCTTTCCTCAAAAAAAACAATGACGGAGGGATTTTCCTCCGTCAGCGCTTCAATAATGCTGTTTGGGTCATTCGTTTCAGATTCGTCCTCGGTATAGAAGTCAACGGGCGAATCGTCAAGGCCGCCGTCAGCCGCAATCTCCCCGGCTCCTTGCTCAATGCTCTCCAACAGCTCATTCTGGCGGGCCAGCGTTTTGCGCTTTTCCAAATACGGCGGAAGCGTAAGCCACGCCGCAGCAGCGGCCAGAATCAATACGCAGATTAAGAAAAACGCGGATTTGCGGCTTCTCCGCTTCATAAATATGCCGTCTTTATATTTACTTCTTGAATTTCTCATCCTTTTCACTCCTCATCGTCGTCAAGCTCGGAATCGTCGGTTTCATCCTCGCCTTCCGTTTCGTCGGTATACCCGTACTCGTCCTCGTATTCATCTTCCCCGGAACCGGGCGCGTTTTTGCCGCCACGCACAATCTTGAAGTAATATCCCGCGCCGCCCGCGCCAATGACCGCTATGGCTATGGTGATATACATGCCGTTGTCGTTTGCGGGTTTGGTTTTGGGCGGTTCTGGCTCCGCTGTGGGTGTTGGGGTAGGTTCGGGCGTAGGCTGGGGTGTGGGGGACGGTGTGGCGGGCGGGGCTTTCGGCTCCGGCGTCGCCTTAACCGTCCCGTTCTTCTCGGCAAGGGCCATCAAATCTTGGTCTGTGACCGTGTTCAAAAGATAAACATTATCATCGTTCCTCTGGCGGTCAACAATCAAGTAAAAAGTGTCCCCCTCCGCCGTGCCGACCGTGAAAAACTCCTTGCCGTCACCGTCAGTGGCGTTGTCCATTACATCTCCCGTCCCTTGCGGCGTGAACGGGTTTGGCTGAGAGGGGGGGTCCGCCGCTTGCGGCTCAACAGTTGGCTCGGATGTAGTCATGGGCGTCGGCTGCGATACAGGCGCTGGCGTTGGTTTTGGCGTCGGGGCTGTCGTTGCCGGTGGCGGCGTCACGGGCGGCGGCACATAGAACGGGTTCAAAAGCTGTACCGCCGCAGATTGGTTACCCGCGAAGTCAACGGCATAAATGGTGACGTACTGTCCCGTCCCGGCGTAGCTCCTGATGGGAAGCTCCAGCTTGCCGTCCACGCGGTAATTGACGCGGGCGTCGTTGATAAAAGCCGCCTCAATCCCCCCCTGTCCGCCGCGCGCCTCGATATAGAGCGTGTCGCCTGTTATCCAAGCCAGAGCAGCCGGAGCGGACGCGCCGGAAGCGCGGGCGGGGAAAGAAAAGACGCCCGCGCAGAGCATGAGAGTCAGGAGCGGGAGCAGTTTAGCTTTCAGAAAGCGCATCGGGCTGTTCCTCCTTTTTTAATCGGTGTCTGGCGGGTTTTTGTTCTTCCTGTGAATCGTCCCCGCCGTAGGGTCTGTGTTCGTCCGGCGAATCATACTCGGCTTCGGCATCCAGCCGGGAACGCATCAGGGACTTCAAATCGTCCTCGGTTATAACCTCTTTGCGGAACATGGCGACTATTTCCTCATTCTCAAGGTCAACCAAATCCTGTTTCTGTTCGCGGAGCCGCGCCTTGACATCAAGCAGCCGCGTTTCCGTCCGGGCGATGTCGGCCTTTTTCTTTTCGATTTTGGGGTTTGTTACCATAAACAAGCTCCTTTCGTGGATTAGTTGGTAAAACTCACAAAAAACAGCGGGTTGGCGTATTGCCCGTCTATAAGCAGTTCCAAATGCAGATGTGCCCCGGTGGACGAACCCGTGCTGCCGACCGTGGCGATAACCTCGCCAGCCGTCACCGGTTGCCCCGCAGTTACAAACAAGGCTTCGCAATGGGCGTACTTCGTCACAATCCCGTCCGCTCCCTCGACTACGGCAAGGTTTCCGTAACTGCCGCTTTCCCCGGCGAACGTCACCGTTCCGTCATGGGCGGAGCGAATCTCCGTGCCTTCCGGCATGGCAATGTCAATGCCCCGGTGCAGGTCTTTTTCGCCGCTTATGGGATGGACACGCCAGCCGTAATAGCTTGTGACGTTCGGGAGCCAGTCCGTTTCAAACGGGTTCCCGGCGTACTGCCTGCCGCCCTTCGTCTGCATTAGGGCGTCGTAATGCGTCTGTTGTTCGGCGGTCATTAATGTGGTTATTACATCGCTCAAAGGGCGCATTACAAGGGAAATGGTAAGGATGTTCCAGTTATAGGGCTGATAATCTCCGTCTCCATTGGCGTCATATGGGTCTGCGCAGCGGGTTTCGGTCGTTTCAGTCAACGAAAGCTGGTACTGCTCGTCGAACAGCGCCTGCAAATCGCCGGATATGGCGCCATATGAGAAGTCCTGATACGCCGCCGTCAGATACGCCATA
>JAISVU010000001.1 GCA_031271375.1 Clostridiales bacterium
TAAGTACATGAAGTGTTGCTTAAACGTAGGTTTTGCTGTAGGAAATTTGGAGGTAAGGTTTGAGGCAGCTGCTTTCGTGTGCCCCTGCCAGACTGAATTTCGAGTTTCCGAAGGTACTACCGTTATGATTGGAGGCGTGGCTGCCTCTATCATACTCGGGGCATCGATAGGTATGCTGGCGAAGAATACGCAGGCCGCCACGGCGGTAAGTACGCCGGTATCGATGATTCTGTGGTTCACGCCGATGATATCCTCGTTTAACAAAACGGTGGAAAAAGCCGCGAGCGTAATGTACACCCAGCAGCTCAATGTCATCGTCAGCGACCCCGTCGCCAATTTCCCAAAGGCAATGCTCGTTATTGGTATAAATATCGCCGTATTGGCGGCCTTGTTTATATTTGCATACCGTAAAACCCTCAGGCTTCAAAAGCGGCGCACGTCACCGTGATAATAAAATGTTTGTAATTCTATGACGAATAGTGTAGAAGATTTTTTTAGTTTCGCTACCCTCGTTATTTTAATCCTGAAGTTCTGGGATAAGAAATAACCCGCCCTACATCGAATAGGTTAGCGGGTTATTCATCTTTATTATACCGCAAGCCTGCCGCCTTTTACGCGGTTATGCCAAGAGAGAGGGCGTTCCCGCGTCTTCTCTCTTTTATTATGACCATTATACAACGCTTTACAATCAAACGCAAGCAGATTTTTTCGCTGTTATATGATTATCCCCGCCGCCAGCCGCGCCGTTTCCAGCGCCTTGCCTTCCAGAGCGGCGCAGATATCCAGCAGTTCTTTTGATATTGCGTCATGGCCCGTCATGATTTCGGCTGCGAAATCCAGCAGCTGCGGGGTTTTTACTGCTTCCACCGGGACGCAGTATTTTTGCGAAAGGGTTTCCATTACGCCGGTGACTTTGGGGTCGTAGCTGAGGCCGATGACAGGGGTGCCCATCTTAG
The DNA here is from genome assembly GCA_031271375.1 of Clostridiales bacterium. GTDB lineage: Bacteria > Bacillota > Clostridia > Lachnospirales > WRAX01 > JAISVU01. The sequence continues at coordinate 957 of JAISVU010000001.1, forward strand.
CCGAGAATATGATTGTGTGCAGGCGCATCGCCACCGTGAAGCGGGCTTTGCCGATTATCTCCATAACCGCGTGCTGGGACGCGGGCTCGGGGAGGCTCCCGCCGCTCTTTGACAGGCTCATTATGCTTTTTGATATTTCCAAATCCCGTGAGGGCTGCATTAGCAGGAAGACGGCACGAAGCCCGTACCGTTCCTTCATCGCGCCGACAAAATCCGCGATGGCCTGGGCGAATCCCGATGGAAGGCGTTTCCATCCCCGGACGGCGACACAGAAATAATCCCCGGCTTCCTGGGGCTTTGGCCCGCATTTGAGGCCGAATACGGCGTCGGCGGTGACATAGGTCGGAACGCCCGTGACATTTAACTGTTTCAGCGTTTCCATCGACATCCCGTCCCGCAGCGTAATCAAATCCGTCTTGCGCAGGGCCGCCGCCGCCCGCTCGCGGTTCTTACGCAGCTTGAGCGGGCCGACGCCGCTTGCGTAGACCATCACCTTGCAGCCCCTGAGCCGCGCAAGGCGCATAACGGAAAGGTAATACATCAGCGACCGTGTGCTGGAGTTGTCTTGAATCAGCGTGCCGCCGCCGGATATTAGGAGGATCGTTTTGCCCATCAGCCGCCACATCGCGAAGGGATTGAACATGTTGACGGAGCGGACGTTGTGGATGCGTGACGTTTCCTTAGGCTTGCGGGATAGCACCGCAATCCGCGCCCCAGGCAAATAACCGCGCATTGCCTCGATGATGGCCTGGAGAATCTCGTCGTCGCCGCTGTTCTCCGAGCCGTAATAGCCCGAAAGAACGGCGTCGTAACGCTTGCCCGGCGTCCGCGCCATGCCGTACAGCTCCATTGCGTCGGAGGCCATGCGCTCCACGGAATAATGATGGGTTATATAGTCCCTGCCTGCGGTTCGCAGCTCGTTCAACCGCGATTCGTCCATATCCAGCAGCGCGGCGATATCCCTTATAAGCAGCTCCGCCGAAACAGGCGTGTTCCCGCCTCTGGCGGTGAAGTTTGACGCGGCCTCATCGTTCAGGTTCTCCGGGGTCAATATGCCGGAATAGCCCTCGCCTCCCGCGAGGATTACCGGCTTCCCCGCCGCCATCGCTTCCATCGCGGACCTGCTGACGTTTACAAAGATATCCGCCGCGGCAAGGAGCCGGTCCGTGTCGTAGCGGCGGCCCGTGAGGATAATCATTTCCCGCCCGGCGGCTTTATTGGCCTCCAGCGCCGCCGACTTTACGGCGTCGAAGTTATCCCCGTCGCCGACGATAATAAAGTCCAGGCTGTTATCATACATATTATCCAGCTCCGGCGCGGCCTTAATCAACTCAAGGGCCACGGCGGAGATGGATTTGTCCAGGCGGCTTACGCTCATTATCCGTCTGTGGCCGGGGTCGAGGTACAGCTCATCCATCATCGCGGTCTTGTCGGTGATTGGATTGAATCTTTCGGTATCGATACCGTTGATGGTAAGCATTACCCGGCCGGGCTCAAGGCCGTAATGGTTCACCAGGTGGTCGCGAATATCCCCGCTGACGGCTAGGGCCGCTTCGCCCCAGTCTGTGAGCCTGTCGTAGAGGAACGAGGTCTTGAACATACCGTGTACCGTGGTTACAAGATTCAGCTTCATCCTGCGGCATAGCAGGCCGCAGATAAAGCCCGGAATACGCGCGTGGGCGTGAACTAGGCCGATGTTATTCGCTTTCACTATCTTCTTCAGCTTCCAGTATGAGAGCAGCATGTTCCAGGGCATCTTGTTGTCCAGCGGGGCTTCGTAATGCTTGATTCCCGCTTTGCCGAGTTCTTCCGCCATAGGGCCGCCCGCCGAGGCGACAAGCACCGTGAAGCCCCGGCGCGCAAGCTCCCGCGAGAGCTCAAGGATATGCGTCTCGGCCCCGCCTAGAACCAGCGCGTTCGTTACCATCAATATTCTGGAACGGCGGTCTTCCGGCAGCTCCCGCTTTTTGCGCAGCAGCGCGATTATATCACGCGCTTCTTTAATCTTGAGCAGATAAGAACCGGCGGCGTACCAGATTATGCCGATTAGCGCGGCGATAACGGCGGCCAGGATAACCGGGAGGCCGTTTAAAAGGTCGAAGCAAATGGCGGCGATAATCGCCATCGTGCCGGACAGGGCAATGATTTTTATAAGCTCTGGGATGAAGGATTTATCTACTGCGGTGATTTTGGATTTTATCAGGGAGACGAACAGAATCAGGCCGGCGGCGGTTATCGAAACGGACGAGGCCAGCGCGGGGCCGGCCGTCCCCATCGGGCCGACGAGCAGGAAACTCAGAGCCGCGTTTACCGCGATAGCGGCGAGACTGGCTATCAGGGGCAGATTTGTTTTGCCGACGGCGAAGTATGCCCTTGAAGCCACGTTATGGAGCCCGAACCCGGCCATGCCCAACGCGAAGAAGCGCAGAGCCGGGGCAGTAAGGGCAGTGTCCTCCGCAGTGAACGCACCGCGCTGGAAGACAGCTTGGATTATCGGCGAGGCGAGCACGAACACGCCCGCCGACAGCGGAATCAGGAAGAAGAGCATACCACGGGCCGATTCCGACACGGCGCCGGAGAGTTCCTCGCCGCCGCCGCTGACGCTTAGTTTGGAGAACTTTGTGTACAATACGTTTGTTATGGAAAGAACGAATACGCCCATTATAACCGAATACATCTGGTAGGCAGTGTTCATAGCCGCACCGCCCGTAACACGGGCCACAGCTGCCTCGTTGACGGCCTGGTTTACCGGGATGGCCCAGGAGCTTATCAGCACCGGGAGCATGAGCCGCCCGATTTCCGCAAGGCCGGAGGTTTTCATATCCCAGCGGGGCCGCCAGCGGTAGCCCTTTTTGAACATCGCCGGGAGCTGTATTGCGAGCTGCGCGCCCCAGCCGAGCAGGAACACGGCGGCAAGGCCCGTAAGCCCGAACGTCCCCTCGAAGAAGAGCAGGTAGACGATGATGAGTATATTGGACGCGAGGCTCATCGCCGCCGGGACGTTGAATTCGTCCATCGCCTGGAGGACGCCGGTGACGCAGTATGCCCCGGCGCTGAGTATAATAGTCGGGAGGATTATCCGCAGCATTGGGACGCCCAAAGACATCGTTTCGGCTATAAACGCGGCGTCGCCGCTGGCGGTGATGAAGAGGCGGAACACCGGCTCCGCCGCAAACATCAACAAAAGCGTAATCAAGGCCGTCGCCGCGAGACTGAGCGTGACGAAGCTGTCCGTGAGCCGGAAGGCGGCCCGTTTGCCCTCTTTGGCGAAATACTTGCTG